>VAYD01000180.1 GCA_005883905.1 Actinomycetota bacterium | reverse complement strand
CGAGCAGCCTGACGCGCTCGCTCTCGGTTGCGGCAGCTCGTCGCGCCAGCGTGCTCGCTCGTCGTCACAAGCGGACCTGCGAGGGCTGAGCGCCGGCCTTGCCGCCGTCAGCGGAGCGCCCCGGCCGGCAGCACGTAGCGGCTTGGCGGCGCGACGCGACGGTTGTCGTGCTGGCGCGCGCCGTGCAGACCGCCTGGGGGCGTCACGGCGGCTGGTGCCTCGGGCGCTCCGCCATGGGCGACGATCCACTCGACGATCGTGGCCCCGTCAGAACCCGCGGCGAGGATCGCTGCTCGCTCGACGACATCGCCTCCGGAGCGATGCGGCCGCGCCAGCCCTGCGATCAGATCGCGGATGTGCTCGTCATCGATCATGCGAGGGTGGCCCGGCGTCGTGGGCGGATTGGTGTCCATGTCGGGCGCGGCGCGCCGCGCGCAGGCGCTGCTCCGCTGAGTCGGCCTCGCGCTCCAGCTCCCGCATCCGGCTCTCGCTCACCGGCCGCATCCCATAGGCACGCGCGCGATACAGGTCCAGGCGCCGTCGCGCGTACTCGGCCTGCATGGTCAGCTCGGCGAGCCGGTCCTCTGGGGCCTCCACCTCAGCGACCCGCCGCGGAGGCCCTACGCCCGGCGTCCCGCGCCGCCTCCCGAAGGTCGCCCAGCTCCGCCTGGCGGCGCAGCAGCGCGAGCCGGGCGGTGCCCGTCACGCGCTGCATGTCGAGCTTCTTGTTGACCGCATCGAGTTCGCGGATGGTCTGCTTGATGCTGATGGCCTGCATGGCACGTCTTTCTGGTGGCGATTGGGACCCGGGCAACTCAGCGTCCCGGGCGGGCGCGTCTCGATCAGCGCGCCAGCAAACTCGTCCGGGCGAGATGCGCGCGGTCAGATGGCCGAGACGTTGGCGGCCTTCGGGCCCTTGTCGCCGGCCTCGGCGTCATAGGACACCTTGGCGCCTTCGGCGAGCGACCTATAGCCCTCGCCCACGATGCCCTGGTGGTGGACGAAGAGGTCCTTGCCAGGCTCGTCAGGCGTGATGAATCCGAACCCCTTCTCGTCGCTGAACCACTTCACGGTTCCAGTTGCCATGGGTGTTACCTCCTGTGCGTCGCGAAGCGCGGAGGTGCCGATGAGCAACGACTGCGGACGCTGGCACTGCTGAACGCCAGGCCCGTTGCCCGGCACGATTGACCCAAGTGTAGTGCGACCACCTGCGCCCGAAAGGTGCTGTAGAGGACGGCGCCTCGTGCGCCGCGAGGCGAGCGGCTCGGCAACCGCGTTTAGTCCCGAGCGGGCGTAGTCGCGCGCTCGTGGAGATGCCCGCATCCGCCGACGAGCAGAAGCCCCGGGACGGAGATCCGAGGATCGGTGGCGAGGGAGTCATCTGGCGCATCGATGGCGTCGACCGGCAGCGGGACGTCGACGCCATCGCGCGGCAGACGCCGTGTGGGTGAGGGCCGCGACAGCGTCGAACCTTCTCGGTCGGAGCGACCGCGAGCACGCGCGCGACGGGCGGGTGCAGGCCGTCGCTCTTGTTGCAAGGACTCCCCCGGTCGCTCGGCGCGCTCGGTGCCTACTGACTTGAGAGCCATCACCGGCTCTCTTCCCCGGCCGGGCTGTTCATCGCGTCGCCGATCGGAAAGAGCAACAGTTCCCGGCGACGCCTTCGACACTCGTCCTTCGGCACGCGCTGCTCCTCGTTATCTCAAGCGGGCGTGGGCCGGGCGCCAGCGCCGGCGTCCGTCGCATGCGCGAGGGTTCGGGCGCTTCGCGTGGCGTGGCGAGCCACGGCGGCGCCAACGATCGCGGCTTCGATCAGGCGTCAGACGGCTGGCGTCGTCGGGCTTGGGCTGCGGCGACCTGGGCTCTTGTCCGCGCCGCGGTCTGCTCGAGGCGCTGCCGCAGCACAGTCGATCCGGCGTGCGGGATGCCGTGTCCGGCGTCGTGATCGTCGAGCGCTCGCTGCCTGTCGCGAGCGACAGCTCGGAGAAGGCGGATGTGCCTATCGGTCACGAGGGCCTCCCGGAGGGGCGGGCACCGGCAGCGCGACGGCCGCCGCGGCGGGCAGTGCGTCGATGAGGTCAGCCTGCGTGATGAGACGGAACCCGAGCGTCTGCTCGGCGCGGTCAACCGGTTGAGGGGGCTTGCCGCATGTCGGGCAAGCCTCGAGGTAGGCCGCGGCGGCGGGCGTGAAGCGCAGCCGACAGCTTGGGCAGCAAGCGTGGGTCATGACCGACCCTTTCCATAGAAGCCCGAGAGGTCAGTGTAGCTGGCCCCGCCGGTGGCTCCCGAACGAGTCGGACGCGCGATAGCGTCGCTACCCGTGGGAGATGGGCGGGGCTGCGGCGTGCCGGCCGCGCGCGGTCGCGCTGACGGCGCATTGATTAACGCGGCTTGGGCCGCTGTGCACAATTTCGCGAACGCAGGTGAGGCACGGTGACAGGCCTCGGGAACGGAGTAGGCTGATCTGCACAGGGCCATTTCCCGCTCCTGCGAAGCGACCTCGCGCAGAGCACCGCCGGCCACCTGCCGAACGGCGACCTCACGGACAGTTTCGTCCCAGCGACGAACGGGCCGTTCCTCCACCAGAGCAGTCGGACGCCGGCATCGGCGATCCACGCTCGGGAAGGCCGCTAATGCAGAACCAGCCCCTCATCGAGCCGACACGATCGCCGGTGGCCAAGAAGTCGCCGAGCACGATGACCGGCAAGCTGATGAGCGTCATCCGCGGCGACAAGTACATGATCGGCGCCTACCCGCCGGCGTGGAACGGCGCAGTCACCGCGCCGCCGACGTCGTCGGTCGCGCCGGCGAGAACACCGAACGCGCCATAACCCCGCGGCAAGTCGCCGCGGGGGAACATGCACCACGAATCGAGGAGCGCTGAGCCATGCGCAACCGACACGTCCCACGCTTGTGCCGTTCCTGCCAAGGCCCGATGGCCGCCCAGGAAGACACGTGCTGGCGTTGCGGCGCCCGGTGGGCAACCGAAGACACGACACCGACGAGGCTGCGCGTCATTCCCGGCGCCGCGAGCCAGGCGCGCGACGACGCCGACCGTTGGGACGACGAGGGCGGCAGCTTCGACCACGAGGCGACCATTCCGCACGCGGTCGCTGCGGCAACGACCTGACATACGCGGCCCAACCTCGAAACGATGGACGCAGCAACGGGCGGCTGGTCGGCTTGCGCCTGGTCGGCCCAGAGCCCCCCGAAGCGCCCGCCGCACACCGCCGCCGCCCGTGGCCGCACCGGTAGCCAGCCGCTGTACACCCCGCGTTCCCCGCAGATCGCCAGGCTGTGAGTCCGTGCGTGCGGAGCCGTGAGCGTGCCAGGAGCCGGTACGGGCCGGCGACGTAATGCGATAGGGCGGCGATTCTGGCGCTGTTGTCCGGGGCTCCGCCCTACGGCCGCTCAGATGGCAGGCCGCGTGCCCCCATGCCCTCCAGCCGCACCGCAATGGGCGCGCTACCCGAACCCGACCGGCGCGTCTACACCCAGCAGCTGAGCCACGCACAGGCACTCGGTTGCGTGCGTCGGCTGCGCAAGCGGCGGCGGGTCGATCCCTGGCGCGTGGATCGTCACGTCTCAGGTTGGGTCAGCGCTTTCGTGATGCCGCCTTCGCCGGCCTCTTGCGCCGTTGCTCGGCTTGAAGCGCGCCGCTCGAGGGCGTGTAGATGGTCTCGTGGCCGTCGTCCCAGCGGATGCGATAGCGAGGCGAAGGATCGCCGCGCAGAACTTCCTCGACTACACCCGGGCGCGGTCGGCGACCCGTTGACTCGGACTCAGCCACGACGCGTTCGCCGACTTCAAAGGCCATAGCTACCCCTCATCGTACGTGCTCTCCGAGCATAGCCGCCGTCAGTCACTTCTGGGTATGTGAGGGACCGAGTAGGGAGAGGTGAAGGGCCTGCGCGCTCGTGCCCGCCGGGCGTAGAAGAATCCCGTGTGACCGTGCCCGTGTACGTCTACCGCCGCGAGGACGGCTCGACCTTCGAGCTCGGGCAGCGCATCACCGAGGACAGCTTGGTCAGCTGCCCGACGACCGGGCAGAAGGTCGAGCGCGTGCTGCAGCCGTTCATCCCGCGCTACAAGGGCACCGGGTTCTACTCGACGGACCACCGGAAGCCCAAGGCCAAGGAGCCGTCCAAGGGTGATGGCGGAAAGTGACGGACGCGAGCAGCGGGTGTACCGTCAGGAGCGTCGCCATGCCCTGGCTCGCCGACACCGACGTGGGCGCCGCGTACGGGCTCGCCCGCTCGATCGTGGGCGCCCGGACGGAGGTCGAGCTGCGCCGTCGCGCGCTCGAGGCGCTCGACGAGCTCGTGCCGGCGGATGTTCTGACCTGGGATCGCGTCGAGCTGGCCACGGGCGCCGTCGATCACGAGGCGACCCCGGTCGGGGCGGAGCCCGCGGGCGCGTTCGAGGCGGTCGTCGGGCGCGCGGGCCACCATCCGCTGCTCGCGGCGCACGCGGCCCGCCGGCGGCCGGCTCTGCGTTTGTCGGAGGTCGTGGAGCCCGGCGCGCTGACCCGCGGCGAGCTCTACGGTGACCTCCTGCACGTGGCCGGCGTGGAGTACGAGATCGCGATCGGGATGCGCACCGGTCGCGGTGAGGCGGTCGTCGCCGGGCTTGGGCGCACCGAGCGCGAGTTCTCCGAGCGCGACCGTGACGTGCTCGATATCGCGCGCCCGGGGCTCGAGTGTGCGCTGCGGGCCACGCAGGCGCGCGGGCGCCTCGCGCGCGCGCTTGCCGACGATCCGCCGCCCGGCACCGCGGTGATGCTGCTCGACCGCGACGGCGAGATCGAATTGGCGAGCCCCGACGCCGGGCGTTGGCTGGCCGAGCACTTCGGCGCGGGCGATCATCCCGGATGGCTGCCCCGGCCGGTCGCCGAGTGGCTCGCGCTGCCGCCGCGACCGCCGCTCGTGAGCGAACGCGACGGCCGGCGCCTAACTGTCTGTCTGGTTCCTGGCGATCCGCACGCACTGCTGCTCGAAGAGACCGTCGCAAGCTTTCGTCCGGACGCGCTCGCCCGGCTCGGCCTGACCGCGCGCGAGACCGAGGTGCTGCGCGCGGTCACCGCGATCGAGGGCGAGGCCGAGCTCGCGTGGGAGCTGTTCCTGAGCCTTCACGCGGTCCGCGAGCGGCTCGCACACTTGCAGGCCAAGCTCGAGGTCCGCACCGCCGGCGACGCAGTCGCCCGCGCGCTCCGTGAGAGCCTGTAAACCCCTCCCGGTATCTACCGCAGGAAGTTGCGCCGTGCCGGAATCCGAGAAACCCCCCGAAGCGACGCCCGTCGCCGAGATCGGCCCGACGATCACTGCGACGCTTCAGGACGGCCCTCTGCAAGGGAGCAGAATTGAGGTCGAGGTGGTCGAAGGTCGTCCGCCGAAGACGATCGACATGGCTAGCGACGACGGGAGCACGTGCCGCTACTGCCTCGCTGGCTGGGTCCAGAGCGGTCGATCCGCGATTTATACCTTCCTCTACCGCGTCTAGTGCGCGCTTGGGCGTCCTCGCCCACGGTCTCTCGCGCTGCTGCTTTGCGCCAAACGGGGGAGCGCGACGGCCGCCGCTGTCGTTGCGGCGCCCACCGCCACAGGGCCGATTCGACCTGCGTTCGACCGACGCCCTCGACGGCGCCGCCTCGAGCTCGGCGTTCGGCGTCGGGCGGGCGTGACGGAGCGGTGGCACCGGGCAGTCGCTCGAGGCTGCCCCTGGTGACCAGCCGGTGGGCGGGATCCTGGTCAAGTGCGCGGGTTCGGAGTACTGTCGGAAGTGCGCTGGCCCTGCGGCCGGGATGCTCAGCCCAGACCCGATTGCCACCAACGGCGCACCTGCGCCACGCGGGCGTGAAGTCTGGGGTACTGGTTCTGACTGCGGGGCCGGTGTCGTATCTCTACCGACGTCATCGATGGCTGGTGCGAAGGCAGTGGCGCCCACTTCGAACGACGTGCAGAGGCGAGCGAAGCAGACCGCTCAGCGCCTGCCTGCGACCTT
>VAYD01000179.1:5314-7300 GCA_005883905.1 Actinomycetota bacterium | reverse complement strand
TGCAGTGGGGCCAGCCGCGAGAAGAGGCCGAAGTAGACCCCGAACGCGTCGCCGAAGCGCGACCACGCCTCGGTGCCATAGACGCTCATGCCGACGATCTGCGCCGCCGCGTAGGCCAGGATCATCACCGACAAGGTGCTCGGGTCGGCCTTGTTCGTGTACGCCAGCTCGACCCACGCGAACGCCAGGATCCCGAACGCCGCCGGCCAGCGCCCGAGCCGGTTCGGATACGGGATCGGGTCCGCCCCGGCGCCGACGCGCTTCACCAGCCAGCCGGTGCCGCGGCCGATCGCCAGCCACGGATTGAAAGGGCGGAAGACGTCGCCGAAGATGAAGCTCAGGACCGGGATGCCGACCCAGAACAGGACGTAGACGACGGTCGGCGTCAGGTTCGCCGTCGAGGTCTGCACGCCGGCGAACCCGGCGTAGACCACGATCCCGAAGATCGCGATCCCGATCAGGCCGCTGAGCACCTCGAGCTGGACGGGCAGCCGCAGCACCCGCTTCTCGCGCACGTCCTNAGCCCGACGAACGAGATCACGAGGACGAGCGCCGCGCCCCAGGCGAACAGCCAGCGCGGGATCGGCAGGTCCTGCTTGCCGACAAGGCCGTGCGCGCTCGCGGTCGCCGGCAGTACGAGCGCCGCGGCGAGGACGATCGTCCCCGCCGCGGTGAGCCGCCGCCTCATGGTTCGACCTGGAGCGACGCGATCTGCTGCCCCGCGTTCTCGAGCTCGATGACGAACTTGCCGTCGATCGACGCCGGGAACGAGAAGTGCACGCTGCCGCCCTTCGTCACGTCCTTGTGCAGGTCGTAGCCGTGGATGTGGATCTCATCCGCGATGTCGGACTTGACGGTCAGGTCGACCGTGTCGCCCTTCTTGTACGTGATCGTCTTGACGCCGCCGTCGGGCTTGCCGTTGACGACCGTCACGGTCTGCGGGCCCGAAGCTGTCTTGTCGTTGTTGTCGCTGCCGCCGCTGCCGATCACGATCACGGCGATGACGACGATCACGACTGCTGCCACGAGCAGTCCGATCCGCTGGTTGCGTCCCATGTCGGGCTGGGTTCTCCTTGGTTGGGGTCTCTGGTTGCTAGTGCGGGTGAACCAGTGACCCCGGAGGCGGCCGCGCGGCCAGGTGGCGGAGCGGCGCATCAGCCGGCCGGCGCGCAGCCGGCGGCGCGAACGCCGAGACGGGAAGCGGGGGCGCAGCGACACGGAGCCGTGCGGCGATGCGCGTGCCGGCCGCCACAGCGGCGCGGGCGCCGCGCAGGAGCACAGCGACAGCGAGGCCGATCGCGGCAGCGAGCGGCGCGCCCCACCAGCCGCCCGCGGCGAAGACGGGGCCGTGCGCGGAGAGCAGCGACTCGCCGCTCTCCTGCAGCACGAACGACACGAGCAGGACCGCTGCGCACGACGCCCAGTCCGCCCGCAGCGAGCTCGGCGCGCCCGGCTCGCGGCGCGGCGCGACGAGCCGCGCGGCGAACCCGGTCGCGGCTAGCGCGACCAGGACGGTCAGCAGCGGCAGCGCCGCGTGCAGGTAGGCGTGGCCGGGCCCGACGCCGCCGTCGACCGGGGCGATCGTGAACCGCAGCTCGTGCACCGCCCAGGCTCCCGAGCAGAGCAGGGCGGCACGGCGAAGTCGGGGGTCGCTCAGCGACACGAACTGCGCATTTAACGACAACGGGCGGGCCCTCGGGCCCGCCCGTCACGGTGGAGCGGTGTGCTGCCTGCGCTGTTAGGAGCAGGTACCGGTCGTCGTGGTGCTCTTCGACGTACCGTCCGTGTACTTGTAGTCGACGGCGAAGGCCATCTTCTTGGTCTTGCAGCTGTTGATGCCGACGTACGGCCGCTTCTTGCTGCCGAGGACCTTGTTGATGGTCGTGTCGAACTGCACCAGCGTCGCGTACGCGCCCGGAGCCGGCTGCTGCAGGCTGTCCGGGACGTGGACCGACAGCTTGTAGCCGTACGGAGCCAAGTCCTTCG
>VAYD01000179.1:0-5306 GCA_005883905.1 Actinomycetota bacterium | reverse complement strand
TCGTCAGCGGCGAGGAGCCGTCGGCCAGCAGCTCGAGCTTGTTGCCGCCCGGGCCGTTGTAGGCCTTCACGGTCAGGTTCTCGGTCAGGCCGAGCGCCGTGCCGGCGGCCTTGCCGGAGCCGACCCTGGAGCCCTTCGGGCACTTCGTGTCATCGGACTGCACCTGGGCAGCCGAGCACGTCTTCAGCGCCTTGCCGTTGAACGAGAGCTCCTTGGCGAGGTGCACGATGGTGTCGCTCGCGGCGAACGCAGGATCGGCCGGGTTCGGCGTGGTCGCCAGCTTGACGACGAGCTTGGTCGCCTTCGGCTTCTTCTTGGTGCCGTGCTTCGTCGGCGACACCGACGCCGAGATCGTGATGGCGGGATCAACGGCCGAACTGATGCCGGCGCCAATACCGGCGAGCGCAAGGGCGCCCGTGACCGCAATGGCCAGTTTCTTCATCTCTCCTCCTGAGAAACGATGAACGGGGGGTGGTGGATCAATACCTACGGGAGGGCAAGAGTTTCGAGGCCCCTGCTCCGCTCCGCATCGAACATCTGTCCAGGCCTTGCGGCCAAAACTGGGCCCACTCTATGCGTTTTTCGCCTCGACGCCGTCCAAAAGTTCCCAGTTGGCCCGCAGCACGTCCTCGGCGCGGGCGACGAGGGCGACGCGATCGGCGCCGTCAAGGCGCTCGGCGATGAACGCCCGGCCGGCGGCCGCGTGCTCGACGTCGAGCTGCTCGTGCAGGTCGAAGTAGCCCGTCGCGGCCTCGCTGTCGATGCCGTAGCGCTCGCGCAGCCCGGTCGCCTTCGTGGCCGAGATGGCGGGCTGCGCGGCCTCGATCGCGTAGATGCCGACGAGCGTCTCGAGCAGCGAGCCGTCCTTCGACCACGCCTGCGCGCACGCGGCGGTCTCGGGCGCCGGCGCGGCGGCGCTGTCACCGCCGACGGCGGAGACGAAGCCGTCCCACAGCTCGACGTGCGCGGCCTCCTCGGCGGCGTGCGGCTCCAGCGCGGGCTCGGCGTCGGCGGCGCGGCGCGTCGCCGCGGCGAGCGCCACGACCGCGTGGCGGTACTGGCCGCTGTAGTAGGCCAGCTCGTCGTGCGTCAGCGTCCCCTCCGACCAGCGCGTGTAGAACGGATGGTCCAGGACGTTCCAGCGCTCGCGCACCGCGTCCAGCTCTGCGAAGAACTCCATCGGGCGATTCCCCTCGTTCGGCAACCGGGTGTCGAATTCGTGGGGGCCCCTCCTTCGGCGGCGACATGGCCGCCTCCGGATACCCCCCAGGCGCGATGCTACCTTGCCGCCGGTGCGCACCCCCGTCGGCGAGATCGCCGCGCCGATGTTCCCCGACGGCATCGGCTGGCTGAACGCCGAGCCGATCCAGATGGATCGCATGCTCGGCCGGCCCGTGCTGCTCGAGTTCTTCGACGTCTGCCGCGTCAGCTCGCTGCACACGCTGCCCTACGTCAAGGCGTGGGCGACGAAGTACGCGGGCCTGCGCGTGATCTCGGTGCACACGCCGGGCTACCCGCCGTCGCGCGATGTGGACGTCGTGCGCGCCGCCGTACAACGGCTTGGCATCGAGCACCCAGTCGTGCTCGACCACCAGCATGCGATCTGGCGGCTCTACGGCAACAAGGGCTGGCCCGGGCGCTACCTGTGGGACAAGAAGCACCGGCTGTTCGAGATCCACTACGGCGAGGGCGCCTACCGCGAGACCGAGGAGGCGATCCAGGAGCAGCTCGGCGTCGAGGGCGAGCTCATGGAGCCCGTGCGGCCCGAGGACGAGCCCTCGGCGATGCTCGTGGTGCCGACGCCCGAGCAGGAGGGCGCCTACTCCGGGCCGTATCAGGCGGGCGCTGTGTGGGCGGTGCTCGAGGGCTCAGGGACGATCCGCGTCAACGGCGACGACTACGACGTGGGCTACACCGGCGCGCACGAGCTCGTCGAGCACGGCGTCTCGACGGAGGGTGTCCTGGAGCTCCAGATCGGCGCCGGCGTGACCTGCCACGCCACGACGTTCACCCCCGGGCTGGCGCCTTGAGCGCGTCCGGGTCGACCTCGGTCAACAGGCGGCTGAGGATCGGCGGGCCGGCGTCTCTTACCTCCACGACGGATCCGGGCCAGTACGGGCTCGAGCGGCCGCGCGCCAGGAACATCTCCTCATAGACCCAGCAGCCGGTGTTCGTGAGCCGGCCGCCATCGTGCAGCGACCACTCGAGCGAGTCGTCGTTGGCGAACGGCCCCGCGCGATGCGTGTGGCCGTAGAGAACGTGCTTGGCCTCGATGGCCAGCCGCGCCACGGCCTCCGCCATCGCGAGCACGCCTGCGCGGCGCAGCTCCTCGGACGAGAAGTCCGCGCGCACGGGCCCGAGGCCGAGGCGGTTCACGCCCGAGATGCCGAGCGGCAGGATGCCGGCCAGCAGGCGGCCGCGCAGCGGGCGGTGGCCGTCGCCGCCGAGCACGCGCCACGCCTCGGCGCTCGCGCTCGACGGCGGGCGCCGCTTGCCGCTGCCGCTGCGCTCGGCCATGGCGTGCATCCACGCATACAGCGGCGCGAGCGCGGCCTCGTAGTCGTCAGGCTTCGCCCCATCCGCCGGAACCGAGCCGACGAGCCGGCCCATGATGCCCGCGCCGAGGCGCTCGAATGTCGGCACCGTGGTGTGGCGGTCGAGGTAGTGCCCATGCGTGGCGTAGATGTCGTCGCGCAACCAGATGCCGGGATACGCGACGGTCAGCGGCGCGGGCGCCACCCACTGCGCGATCGCCTCGGTGGCCGCGCTCGCGCCTGGGCCCGGGTGCTCCTCGAGGCCGAGCGGGGCCGGTTCGACGTGCGCGCCGCGGCGCTCCAGCCACGGCGAGACGAGCGCGTGGTCGTGGTTGCCGGGCACGAGGACGATCTCGCCGCCCTTGCCGAGCGCGCCGCCGAGCTCCTCGAGCACCGGCTGCGCGACGGCCATCGCCTCGCGCGCCGGACCCTGGCGCAGCTCGACTGTGTCGCCGAGCAGCACCAGCCGGCCGGCGCCGTCGAGGCGCTCGAGCAGCTTGTCGCGCGCCGCGCGCCGGCGCAGCACGTCGCCTTCCGAGCGCGACCCGAGGTGGAGATCGGAGATGACGACCGTGTGCACCGGCCGGAGGGTACCCTCGCGCGCCATGACCCAAGGCGCCCTCGACGGACTGCTCGTCGCCGACTTCTCGCGCGTGCTCGCGGGGCCGCTGTGCACGCAGACGCTCGGCGACCTCGGGGCCGACGTGGTCAAGGTCGAGCGGCCGGGCGCGGGTGACGACACGCGCACGTGGGGCCCGCCGTTCGTCGAGCAGGGCGCGACGTACTACCTCGGCCTCAACCGCAACAAGCGCTCGATCGCGCTCGACCTCGCCGACCCCGACGATGCGCGGCTGGCACGACGGCTGGCCGATCGCGCCGACGTCGTGGTCGAGTCGTTCCGACCTGGGACGATCGAACGGCTCGGCCTGGGCTATGACGCGGTGTCGCAGGCCAACCCGCGCGTCGTCTATTGCTCGATCAGCGCGTTCGGCTCGGGCGAGCAGGCGGCGCGGCTGCCCGGCTACGACCTGCTGCTGCAGGCGATGAGCGGCCTCATGAGCGTCACCGGCGAACCGGAGGGGCGCCCGCTGAAGGTCGGCGCGGCGCTGATCGACATGATCTGCGGGCTGTACGCGACGACGGGCGTGCTCGCCGCGCTGCAGGCGCGCGAGCGCACGGGACGCGGGCAGCGGGTCGAGGTCTCGCTGATGGACAGCGCGCTCGCGGGGCTGCTGAACCAGGCCTCGGCGCACCTCATGGCCGGCGTCGTGCCGGGGCGCCTCGGGAACCGCCACCCCTCGATCGCGCCCTACGAGACGTTCCGCGCGGCGGACGGCGACTTCGCGGTGGCGGTCGGCAACGACGCGATCTTCAAGCGGCTCTGTGCGCTGATCGGGCGTCCGGAGCTCGGCCACGACGAGCGCTTTGCGACGAACGCCGCCCGGCTCGAGAACCGCGAGGAGCTCGGCGCGATCCTCGAGGGCTCATTCCATCGCGAGCCCGCGGCCGAGTGGGTGCAGCGGCTGTCGGCGGCGGGCGTGCCGGCCGGCCCGATCAACGACATCGGCGAGGCGTTCGCGTTCGCCGCCGCGCTCGGCCTCGACCCGGTCTGGGAGGTCGATGGCGTGCGCGGCGTGCGCTCGCCGGTGAAGCTCTCCGAGACGCCGGCCGCAGCGCGCCGGCGCCCGCCTGCGCTGAGCGAGCACGACGGCGAGCTGCGCGCCTGGCTCGACGGCTAGGACGCTTCAGCCATCGCCTGCCGAATCGTCTTCGGCAGCATGAAGCGCACGTCCTCCTGCACGACTTCGAACTCCGAGACGTCGGTGACGCCGCGCTCGCGGAAGTAGTCGACCAGGCGGCTGACCAGCTCCTCGGGCGCGCTCGCGCCGGACGTGATGCCGACGGTCTCGACGCCCTCGAGCCACGCCGCCTGCACCTGCGACTCGTTGTCGATCAGGTGCGACTCGGCGCCGTGCTCGCGCGCGACCTCGACGAGGCGATTGGAGTTCGAAGAGTTGCGCGAGCCGATCACGAGCACGAGGTCGCACAGCGGCGCCATCTGCTTGACGGCGGCCTGGCGGTTGGTGGTCGCGTAACAGATGTCGTCGGTGCGCGGTCCGATGATGTGCGGGAACTTGTCGCGCAGGCGGGCGATGATCGCGCCCGTCTCGTCGACCGAGAGCGTGGTCTGCGAGATGTACGCGATCTTGGTCGGGTCGTCGACCTCGAG
Organism: Actinomycetota bacterium; assembly: GCA_005883905.1. Taxonomy (GTDB): domain Bacteria; phylum Actinomycetota; class Thermoleophilia; order Solirubrobacterales; family Solirubrobacteraceae; genus AC-49. Next base: position 542 of record VAYD01000179.1, on the reverse strand, counting down.
GTTGTCGACGTCCTCTTCGGTCTCGACGAGCACGATGTGGTCGGGCGCCTCGCCCATCGTGCCCTCGACCTCCTCGTGGCCGGCATGGCCGATCAGGACGATCGTGTAGCCCTCGCCGGCGAACTTCACGGCCTCGCGGTGGACCTTGGTCACCAGCGGGCACGTCGCGTCGATCGTGCGCAGCCCGCGGCGCTCGGCCTCCGCGTGGACCATCGGCGAGACGCCGTGGGCCGAGAAGACGGTCATCGCGCCCTCGGGGATCGTGTCGTCGAGCTCGTCGACGAAGATCGCCCCGCGCTCGCGCAGCACCTCCACGACGTGCTTGTTGTGGACGATCTCCTTGCGCACGTAGACGGGCGCCCCGTAGAGCGTCAGGGCGCGCTCGACGGTCTGCACGGCCCGGTCGACGCCGGCGCAGTAACCACGCGGCGCTGCCAGCAGCAGCTTCGAAGGCATGCCCTCAGTGTAGGAGCTCTACCGCCGCCGGAGCTCGCGCATGAGCTCGACGACCGCCTCGCCGGCGGCATCGAGGCTGCGCTTGG
>VAYD01000178.1 GCA_005883905.1 Actinomycetota bacterium | reverse complement strand
CTGGAGATCACGTTGGAGCGGATCTCGCCGCCGAACGTGACGACCGCGGCGCAGGTGTCGTCGCAGCTGGTTTCGACCGCGAGGATCAACCGACGCCGACGTTCGGGATGTCGTCGAGGCGGCCGACGAGCGTCGCCGGCGTGCGCCACATGATCACGGCGTCCTCGCCGTTGTCCTGGTAGTAGCGCGGGCGGCGCCCGGCGGAGGTGAAGCCGAGGCCCTCGTAGAGCTTGATCGCCGCGTCGTTCGTCGGGCGCACCTCGAGCGTGATGCGCGCGTCGTCGCCGCCGATGCGCTCGAAGAGCTCCTTCATGAGCGCGGTCGCGATCCCCTGGCGGCGCAGGTCGGGGTTCGTGGAGACGTTCATCACGTGCCAGACCTGGTCGTAGCGGCTGCAGACGAGGTAGCCGACGATCTCGCCGTCGCGGGTGGCGGCGAGGCAGACGCCGCTCGGCTTGCTCAGCTCCAGCACGAACATCGCCAGCGACCACGGCGTGCGGTACGAGCGTCGCTCGACCGCGATCACCTGCGGGAGATCGGCGTACGTGAGGCGGCGGACTTCCACTGCCTCCAATGGTGACAGCCGCTCAGGGCCTGGGTTTGGCGTCCGGGTCGCGCACGTAGTCCGGGAGCAGCTGGTCGCGGCCGATGGGCGCGGCGGCCTCCGCCAGCGCGCACAGCGCGACGCCGCGGACGTGGTGCAGCGCCGGATCGGCTGCGACGTCCTCGAGGTGGTCGGCGTAGAGCAGCGCGCCGTCGCCGATCGCGGTCCTGCCGGCCGCAAGCGCGGCGAGCTCGCCGGGCGCGGCGGTCCTGGGCGCGCCGTCGACGAGGACGAAGGCCTCGCCGCGGCGGGCGTCGACGATCGGGAACGAGCCGTCGAGATTTGCCTGCAGCGCGCGCAGCGTCGAGACGGCCGCCAGCTCCGCCCCGGCCGACTGCGCCAGCGCGCGCCCCGTGGCGACGCCGATACGCAGGCCGGTGAAGGTCCCCGGCCCGATGCCGACGCCGAGCCGATCGACCTGCGGCCAATCGAGCCCGGCCTGTTCGAGCGCCACGCGGCACAACGGCAGCAGCTGCTCGGCGTGACCCGGCCGCTCCCCCGGGGCCGGCTCGTGGCGCAGCTCGACGGTCTCCTCCGCTGCGCTCAGGCCGACGACGGTGTCCGCGGTCGCGGTGTCGAACGCGAGGACGATCATCAGAGGACGTCGATCTTGCGGCGGTCGCCGCCGAGGTGCTCGAGCCGCACGCGCACGGCGGCCTCCAACTCGGACTCGGCGACCTCTGGCCACTCCACGAACGCGATCGTCGCAGCATCGACATAGTCGTCGAGCAGGCCAGGGTCCTCGCCCGCGAGCGTGCTCAGCCGGTGCAGGTCAAGGTGCGCGACCGGCACGCTGCCCTCGTAGCGGTTGCCGAGCGTGAAGGTGGGGCTCGTGACCGGCTTCGTCACCCCGAGCGCGCGCGCGGCGCCGCGGACGAAGGTCGTCTTGCCGGCCCCCATCTCCCCCTGGACGAGCACGACGTCGCCGGGCTTGAGGCCGGCTGCGAGCTCGGCGCCGGCCGCCTCTGTCTGCTCCGCCGATTCAGAGAGGCTCATGCGCGAGCCGCCGGCGCAGCGCAATGCCCGCCAGCAGGAGCGCGCCGCCGATCGCGGCGACCGCCCAGGCATCGACGCCCGTACGCGGCAGCGTCTGCGCCGCGGACGCCGTGGGCGTGGCGGACGTCGCCGCCGGGCTCGCCTGCGCGCTCAGCGTCGGCGTGCTCGACAGCGTCGGGCCGTTCGAGCCACTGCCGCCGGACGAGTTCGACCCATGGTGCTGCTGCTGGCTGTTGCCGCCGATCGGGTCCACGTACTGGTCGTCGCCCGCGCCGCCCGACTGGGCGAGCGCCGCGCCGGGAGCGGCGCCCACGGCGACGACGGCGAGCACGGCGGCGATGCGACGGCGGGCGGGCACGAGCGCGGATTGTAGGCGTGCGCCGAAGGTGGCCCGTGCGCCACTACGATCGCCCTTGATGGCGCGCGAAGTGCTGCTCTTGACCGATCGCGACTGGACCCACCCGCAGGGCGGAGGGACCGGCACGAACCTGTACGGCCAGGTGACGCGCTGGCTGTCGCTGGGGCATCGGGTGACGGTCATCGCGGGCGACTACCCCGGGGCGGCGAAGGTCGAACATCTCTCCGACCGGCTCACGATCCACCGGATGGGCACGCGGCTGACGGTGTTCCCGCGAGCCGCGTGGGCGGTGTTCCGCGGCGTCGGCCGTGACGCCGACGTGGTGCTCGAGGTGGTCAACGGGATTGCGTTCTTCACACCCCTGTGGTGGTTCCTGCGCGCGCCGCGCGTTGCGATCGTGCATCACGTCCATCAGGACCACTACGTGCAGGAGCTCGGCCGCCGCGGGCGGATCGCCGCGTTCCTGCTCGAGCGCGTCCCGCTGCGCTACCTGTACGGCCGCGTCCCGATCCTCACGATCTCGCAGGCGGCGCGCGACGACCTGGTCAAGCTCGGCGTGCCCGCGGACAACATCCACGTCGCCTACCTCGGCGTCGAGCCTTCGCAGTTCCACCCCGGCCGGCGCGCCGAGCGGCCGACGCTGCTGTACCTCGGACGGCTGAAGGCCTACAAGCGCATCGAAGTCGTGCTCGACGTCCTCGGGCACGTGCCCGAGGCGGTGCTCGAGATCGCCGGCGACGGCGACCACCGCGCGGCGCTCGAGGCCGAGATCGACCGCCGCGGCCTGCAGGGCCGCGTCACGCTCCACGGCCACGTCGACGAGGACGCCAAGGCGGCGCTGTACCGGCGCGCGTGGGTGAACCTGACGGCGTCGTCGGCCGAGGGCTGGTGCCTGAGCGTGATGGAGGCGGCGGCCTGTGGGACGCCGAGCGCGGCGCTCGCCGTCGGTGGCCTGACCGAGTCGATCGTCGACGGGCAGACCGGCGTGCTGGCGCAGACGCCCGAGGAGCTCGCCGACCGCGTGGCGGTGCTGGTGCGCGACCCGGCGCGCCGCGACGCGCTCGGCGCGGCGGCCGAGGCGCGCGCGCGCAGCTTCACGTGGGAGCACACCGCGGAGGCGAACATGGAGGTCATGGAGCGCGCCGCGGAGGGCGGTCGCGTGCGCTTCCGCGACGCCGTCGCGCAATCGGAGACCGGCAAGGCCGCCGGGCTTGCCGGCGCGACGCTGGCCAACAACGCGCTGCAGCTCGTCTTCACGCTGCTCTTCACGCGCCTGCTCGGCGCCAACGGCTACGGCTCGCTCGCCGCGCTGGTGAGCGCATTCCTGATCCTGCTCGTCGGCGGACAGGCGGTCCAGGCCGCCGCGGCGCGCGAGATGACGCTCGGCCGGATGGGCGCCGAGGCGCATGCGAGCGCCACGCTGCGCGCGTGGTCCCGGCGGCTCGTCGAGCTGCTGATCGCGGTGACCGGGGTATCGATCGCGCTGCGCGTCCCGGTCGCGCACCTGGTCGGCGTGCCGGAGCACCCGTGGGCGGCAGCGGCGATCCTGCCGACTGGCGTGCTCTGGATGCTGCTGTCGCTGCAGCGGGGCGCGCTGCAGGGGCTGCACGCGTACCGGCCGCTGGCGTACTCGCTGATCGGCGAGGCCGGGATGCGGATCGTGTTCGCGCTGATCCTCGTGGCGGTCGGCGGCGGCGTGACCGGCGCGTTCCTCGGCTCCCCGATCGCGTTCGCGGCGATGGCCCTCGCGCTCGGCTGGATGCTGCACGCGCGGCTGCGCGGCGGCGAACGGGGCGAGTACGTGCGCCCACTGCGCTCGCTGATCGGGCGCGAGTGGGGACCGGTGCTCGGCCTGCTGTTCCTGGGCGTCCTGCAGAACGTCGACGTGATCATGGGCAAGCACACGCTCGGCGGGGACCGGGCCGGGTCCTATGCCGCAGCGGCCGTCGCCGCGAAGGCCGTGCTCTGGGTGGCGATCGGCGTCGGCCTGCACCTGCTGCCGGAGGCCACGCGGCGCGCAGCGGCGGGGCTCGACCCGCGGCCGGTGCTGCTGCGGGCGCTCGGCGTGCTGGCGGTGGTGGCGGTGCCCGCGCTGCTGATCTTCGCGGCGTTCCCGCACCTGCTGCTGCGGATCGCGTTCGGCCCGAAGCTCACCGGGGCCAGCGACGCGCTCTTCATCCTGGGGGTCGCCATGACGCTCCTCGCCGTCGCGTACCTCACCGTGCAGTACATGCTGGCGCTCGGCGAGGCGCGCTTCCTCTGGGTGCTCGGCATCGTCGCGATCGTCGAGCCGTTCCTGCTGAGCGCCGGCAACCCGGGGATCCTGTCGTTCTCGGCGATCGTCCTGGGGCTCCAGTGCCTGGCGGCCAGCGGCGTGCTCGCGCTCGGCTGGCGCGCGCAGGTCAAGCCACAGACCACGTGAACCTGCTCCCAGACGTCGAAGGCTGGCTCACCGAAGCCCAGGCCGCCCGGCTCGACCGCTGCGCGCGGGCGGTGCCGGATGGCGGGCGGATCGTGGAGATCGGCTCGTTTCGCGGCCGCTCGACGATCGTGCTGGCGCGCGCGGCCGCGGCGGGCGCCGAGGTCGTCGCGATCGACCCGCACCTCGGCTCCGACCGCGGGCCGCAGGAGATCGCCGCGCGGCCGGAGCTCGGCGAGCAGGACACCCAGATCTTCCGTGCGAACCTCGAGCGCCACGGCGTGCTCGACCGCGTGCGCCACGTCCGCATGCTCTCCTCCGAGGCGCCGCTCGAGGATGCGATCGACATGCTGTACGTCGACGGAGCGCACCGCTTCGGCCCGGCCCGCGACGACCTCGTGCGCTGGGGCGCGCGCGTGCGCGACGGCGGCACGATGCTGGTCCACGACAGCTTCTCGTCGATCGGCGTGACACTGGCGCTGCTCGCGTCCGTGACATTCTCGCGCCGCTGGCGCTACGCGGGGCGCGACGGCTCGCTGGCCGAGTACGTGGCGGATGGCGGCGGACCGTCCAGCGCAATGCGCCAGCTCGCCCAGCTCCCGTGGTTCGCCTACAACGTCGTCCTCAAGGTCCTCACAGTCCTTCGGATCCGCCGGGGGCCTTGGCCCTACTGAGAATGAGGGGTCTGACCCCTCATTCTCACGACGGCGCCCGCGCTCGCGCCAGAGTCCGCCACAGCGCGATCGCCAGCAGGCAGACGGCGGCGACCGCGACCCAGTGGCCGTAGCGGTGGTCGACTGCGTAGTAGGTGTTGTAGCCGCCGCGGTTGTCCCACTTGGCGAGCACGTAGGCAATGGGAACGCCGGCGACGAGGAGGAGCGTCGCGGCCTCGATCAGGCGCCGGACGCGGGCGCCGCGCCAGAGCAGCACG
>VAYD01000533.1 GCA_005883905.1 Actinomycetota bacterium | reverse complement strand
TCTCGCTGAACCTGGTGCGCGCCGGCGTCATCGGGCACGCGACGTGCACGGACATCTCGCCGGGCATGCTCGACGCGCTGCGGGCCAACGCGGACCGGCTCGGCATCGACGTCGACGCGATCGCCTGCGACGCCGAGATGCTCCCGTTCGAGGACGCGTCGTTCGACCTGGTGTTCGGGCACGCCGTCCTGCACCACCTGCCCAACCTCGAGCGCGCGTTCGCCGAGTTCCGGCGCGTGCTCAAACCCGGCGGCGTGATCGCGTTCGCGGGCGAGCCGTCGCGCTACGGCGACCGAATCGCCGCCGTCCCGAAGCGCGCCGCGCTCGCAGTCGCGCCGCTCTGGCGGCGGCTGATGCGGGCGCGCCGGCACTTGGGCACTCCGGAGAAGCCTTGGGGCAAGGACGAGCAGGCCGAGCTGGAGTCGCATGTCGACGTCCACGCCTTCACGCCGCGCGACCTCGATCGAGTGGCGCGCGCCGCGGGGTTCAACGAAGTGCGCGTGGGCGCAGGCTTCGAGGACGTGCGCGTGCGCGGCGAGGAGCTGCTGGCCAACTGGTTCGGCTGGGCGAACCGCGGCCTGGAGGCCACGGCCGACCCGGACACCGTCCCCATGGCCTGGCGCCAGTACGCCTACCACGGCTACATCGCGCTGCAGAAGGTCGACCGCGCGCTGCTCGAGCCGCGGCTGCCGCCGGCGATCTTCTACAACCTCATGATCGCCGGGCGCGCTCCGCGCTGACCTGCGCGATCGCCGCCATATCGCACTCGTCCAGGCCGGCGTCGCCGGCACGGGCGAACAGCCGCTCCACGGCGGGCGCCAGTTCGCCCTCGGCGCCGGCCTCGAGGACCAGCCGCGCGTCCTTGTGCGCGAGGTGCAGCGGGAAGCTGACCGCCTCGCACACCTTGTCCTCGAGGATCAGCTTGCCCTTCGCCTGCGCGTAGGGCGAGCCCATCGGCGCGCCGTCGATGACGTCGAGGAACAGCTGCGGATCGATGTCCAGCGCACGCGCCAGCCCGATCGTCTCCGCCGTCGCGGCGGTCAGCGAGAGCACCCAGTGGTTCAGCACGAGCTTGGCGCGCGTCGCCTCGCCCGCCTCCCCCAGGCGCACGGTCTTGGCGCCGACGGCGTCGAAGAGCGGCTGCGCCCAGAGGCGAGCACGGTCAGCTTCGCCTCCTCGGCGGGCTGCTTGGTCCCGAGCACGGGCGCATCGACGTAGGTGACGCCGGCCGCGGCGAGCAGGCGCTCGGTCGCCTCGATCCCCACCGTGCTGCATTGCCACCAGATCGCGCCGTCGCCGACCGCCTCTGCGGCCTGCTCCCAGACCTCCTCGACCGCGGCCCCGTCGGACAGCATCGTCACGACGACCTCTGCGCCACGCACGGCCTCCGCCGGGCTGTCGGCGACTTGCACGCCGTCGATCGCCTCCGCCTTCTCCCGCGTGCGGTTCCACGCGGCCACGTCGTTCCCCGCCTGCGCGAGGTTGCGCGCCATCGGCGCGCCCATGATCCCGGTGCCGAGGAATGCGATGGTCATGGCTTCGGCCTACCCCGGCGTAGACTCGGCGGATCATGGTCCAGGGTGACTTTCCTCTGTTCCCGCTGGGAATCGTGGCGCTCCCCTCCGAAGCCGTGCCGCTGCACATCTTCGAGCCGCGCTACCGGACGATGATCGCCGAGTGCCTGGAGAACGGCCAGGAGTTCGGGATCGTCTGGGCGTCGGACGACGGGCTGCGCCAGATCGGCTGCGCCTGCGAGATCGCCGAGGTGCTCGAGCGCCACGACGACGGGCGCATGGACATCCTCACGCGCGGCACGCGGCCGTTCCGGCTCGTCGAGGCCCACGACGACGACCTGCCGTACCCGTCGGGCACGGTCGAGTGGCTCGACGACAAGGCCGAGCAGCTCGACGACGCAACGGTCGAGGCCGCCCACGAGGCCTACGCGACGCTCGTGCAGCAGGCGACCGACGCCGAGCCCGAGCGCGAGCGCCTCGACGCTATGAGCGCCTACGACATGGCCGCGACCGTCGACTTCGGGCTCGAGGCCAAGCAGGGGCTGCTCAGCCTGCGTTCGGAGAACGCCCGGCTGAGATTGGTTACGCGGCTGCTGCGCGCGGCGCTCAAGCGCCTGGACTTCATCGAGCGCGCGCAGGCGCGGGCACGGTCGAACGGGAAAGTCCACTTCGGCTGACCCTCCCGCCGGCGGCGAGCCACGAGCCGGCGAGGATGAACATCAGCCCCGCAGCGGTCCCGGCCGTGAAGCTCTCGCCGAGCAGGACGACGCCGTAGACCACGCTGAAGCCGGGCGCGATGTAGGCGACGACCGTCGCGCGCCCCGGGCCGATCTCCGCGATCAGCGTGTAGAAGATCAGGAACGCGACGCCGGTCCCGCCCGCGCCGAGGACGAGCAGCGAGGCGACCGTGTCGATGCCCGGTGCGTCGCTCGGCCAGGCGAACGGCACCGCGGGCGTCAGCAGCAGCGCTGCCGCCGTCATCGTCGCCGCGGCGATCCCGACCGGCTGCACGCCCTGGAGCCTGCGCTTCATCTGGAGCGGGCCGATTGCGTAGCCGAAGCTGGCCAGCAGCAGCCAGCAGCACCATCAGCCCGCCGAGCAGCGCTGCCGAGTCGCCGCTGAGGTCCACGCCGAACAGCAGCACGACGCCGACGATCCCGACCATGATCCCGACGAGCCGCCAGCCGGTCGCGAGCTCCTCGCGGTCGAGGCGGAACGCGAGCAACGCCGTGAAGATCGGCGCGCTGGCCACCAGGATCCCCGCAAGCGCCGAGGCGATGTGCTGCTCGCCGAACGTGATCAGCAGGAACGGCGCGGCGACCTGGACGACCGACAGCAGCAGGATCGTCGGCAGGTGCGGGCGCAGCTCGGCCAGCGCCCCGCGGCTGTGGGCGATCGGCAGCAAGACGAGCGCCGCGAGGACGAGCCGGACCCACACGACGATGATCGGCGAGACGTCGTCGATCGCGACCTTGATGAACATGTACGACGCGCCCCAGAGGGCGGCGAGCACGCTCATCTGGATCCAGGCGCGGCGGGTCACGGGTGCAGGATGTCAAAGCGCGACCATCATTAGCGCGGCAACTGGCAGGGTCCTTTCGCCAGCTCGCGCACGAGCAGCGCCGCCTTGTACATCTCCGCGCTCTGGCCCGCGGCGTTGTCGGCGAAGCGCACGGTGTCGCCGTCGATCGTGACCGCGTAGTCCAGCGTCGAGCCAGGCTTTGCGGGCAGGCTGAGGTGCTTCTTGGCCGGCTTGGACAGCTCGCGTGTCACCACGCGCGCGTCGATCAGCTGGCTGCTCGTGATCTCGCGCAGCTTGCCGCCGTTGCAGGACACGTGCCCGTCGTCGGTCACGCGCAGCCGCAGCTTCGCCCCCGGGATCGAGCCACCGCGCGTGATCGTGAACAGGTCGGCCGACGGCTGGCCGCAGCCCACGGCGACCAGGGCGAGCGCGGCGACGGCCAGTCGTCTCACGCAGCGACCACGGCGCCGCCGCGGCGCGGATCGCCGGCGCCCGTGAGCGTGCCGGTCGCCGGGTCGCGCTCGACCGCCTGCACGCCGCCGAAGAAGACGTTGGTCCTGCGGAACGGCTGGACCGTGCGGCCTGCCGTGCGCAGCAGGTGGTTGTCGATGCCCGGCTCGGTGAACACGATCCCGGCCTCGAAATGAAGCCGCGGCGCGTTGACCGCGTCGCGGATCGAGAGGCCGCGGTCGATGACGCCGACGATCGTCTGCAGGATCGCGGAGCGGATGCGGTTCGAGCCCGCGCTGCCGAGCACGAGCTCGACCCCGCTCGGGTGCGTGGGATTGGTCACCACGGTGGGCGCCATCATCGACGGCATCCTGCGGCCCGGCGGGAACGCGAAGAACCCGAGCGGGTTGAGGTCCTCCTCCCCCATGATGTTGTTGACGTGGATGCCCGTGCCGGGGATCCATACGCCCGATCCCTCGCCGTTCGTGCACGTCACCGAGCATGCACGGCCCTCGCCGTCGAGCACCGAGATGTGCGTGGTCGAGCCGAGCTTCGACACGAACTCCGGCGTCCTGCGCGCCTGCACGACCTCCATGATGTACGCGAGCGCGACCTCGTCGGGCTCGCCGGGCGCCTCCTCGAGCAGCGCCATCGCCATCGCCAGCAGGGTCCCGCCGGTGTTGGGCGGCGGGTTCGTGAGGATCTCGCGGCCCCGGTAGGACACGCGGGTCGGGTCGCGACCGATCGGCTCGTAGCGCTCGAGGTCCTCACGCGTCAGCGCTCCGCCGCGCGGCTCCAGCTCCGCGAGCACGGCCGCGGCGATGTCGCCGCTGTAGAACGGCGCCGCGCCGTCGGCCCCCAGGCGCTCGATCGTCTCGGCGAGCTCCTCGTCCTGGAACGGGTCGCCCTCGCGCAGCATCCGCTCGCCGACGATGCCCTCGAGGATCGAGCCGATGTACGCCTGCACCTCGTTGGTCGGCACGCCCGCACGCGCGTGCGCCGCCGCAGGCGCGGCGAGGTCGGCGAGCGGC
>VAYD01000534.1 GCA_005883905.1 Actinomycetota bacterium | reverse complement strand
GGTCAAGCGCAACATCGTCAACGACAAGTACGCCGGGCGGTTCGAGGCCCTCTACGGCGGTTCGGGCGGGTAGACCGCAGGCGTGCCCCGCACCGACCCGACCGACAACGGCGGCCTGTTCATCGGCCGCCGTCCGGGCACCGCACCCGTCAAGTACCGCGCGATCCCGCAGCGCGGCACGCACCGGCGCCAGATCCTGGTCAGCTGGATGGCGGTCGCGCTCCTCGTCGCGATGGTGTTCGTCTGCCTGCTGTTCTTCGGGCCGATCCCAGTCGCATGGCTGTGGATCGCGTCGCGGGTGCAGTACGCGTTCGACACGATCACGCTCGCGATCTTCGTCGGCTTTCTCGGGATGCTGCTGACGCTGCTGCTCGGGCTGCGCGTGCTGCGGCGGCTGGACCTCACGTGGATCCTCGTGCGCAGGGCGGCCGGCGTCGACCAGCGCGAGGGCGTCATGTCGCGCGTGTTCGCCTACTCCGCGGCGCTGGCCGCGATCCTGTTCTTCGGCTGGCTGATCCTCATCGCGGGCCCGGGCTCGACGCTGGCGCCGGGCCAGTAGGCCGGCCGTGGGCTTCCTCGACTACTACAAGCAGTTCGAGGGGATGCCGGAGGAGGAGGTCAACGCGCGCCTGCGCGAGCAGGCGGCCGAGCGCAGGCGCAAGGCGCTCGCGGTCGTCGATCCGATCGACCTGAGCGCGACGACCTGGCCGGAGTACCCGCACCCCGCGGTCGTCAACGCGATCACGTACACGGCGCGCCGCGGGCTGCACCGCTACCTCGATCGCAGCGCGGGCGAGCTTCGCTCCGAGCTGGCGCACCGCCACGGCGTGCCCGAGGAGCGCGTGGTCGTCGGCGACGGCGCGGCGCAGCTGCTCAGCTCAGCCGCGTACACGCTGATGGACGACCACCACGACGAGCTCGTGACCCCGTGGCCGAGCTACGGCCTGTACCCGGTGATGGCCCACCGTGCCCGCGCGCATGCGGTGCCGGTGCCGGGCTATGGCGTCGACGCGGTGCTCAGCGCCGTCAACGACCAGACGCGCCTCGTGGCGCTCTGCTCGCCGAACGACCCGACGGGCGAGCTCGTATCTGCCGCGGAGCTGCGACGCCTGCTCCAAGCGCTGCCCGAGCGCGTCGTGGTCCTGCTCGACGAGGCGCTGGCGGACTTCGCCGACGAGCAGCCGCTCGACGCCGCGCTGCCGCTGCTCGAGGACTTCCCGCGACTGCTGTGCTTCCGCTCGTTCTCGAAGGCCTGGGGGCTGGCGGGATTGCGCGTCGGCTACGCGCTCGGCGGGCCCGGCTCCGAGCCGCTGCTCGAGCAGCTTGCGCCCGAGCTCGGCGTCAACGAGCTCGCGCAGGCGGGCGCGCTGGAGGCGCTGCGCTCGACCGAGCATCTCGTCGCGCGACGGGTCGAGCGCGTCCGCGGCGAGCGGGCGCGGTTGCTGCTGGAGCTTCGCTCACGCGAGCAGGTCGTCGCGACGCCGAGCCAGACGAACTTCGTGTGGCTGGAGGCGACGGGGATCGACGGCGCCGAGCTCGTGCGCCGCCTGGACCGCGCCGGCGTGCGCGTCGCGGGCGGCGGCCCGCTCGGCGACGCCAAGCGGCTCCGGGTCTCGATCCACGACGGCGCGGCGACCGACCGCTTCCTGCGCGCGCTCGACGGCGCGTTAGCCTGACGTTCGATGGATCCGAGTCCGACCGCAGTCGGCACCTGGAGCGGTGGGCGCTTCCTGCACTTCGGCGAGCCGCTCGACGACGAGCGCTTCCTCGCGCTGATCCGCCCGGGCGCCGGGATCGACACGGTCCTGACCGCGGACACGTACGGGCAGGGCGAGGCGGACCGGCTGCTCGGGCGAGCGCTCGCGGGCGTCGGCCGCGGATCGTTCTCGCTCGTCGGCGCGGTCGGGCACGACTTCTACGAAGGCGAGCGCCAGGGCGCCAAAGGGTTCCCGCGCTTCACCGATCCGGTGCTGCGCGGTCCTGACCAGTACGCCGGCTACCTGCGGATGGCCGCCGAGCGCTCGCTCGAGCGCATCGGCGCGGACGCGTTCGACCTGCTGCTGCTGCACAACCCCGACCGCACCGGCTACACGTCGGAGGCGGTCTGGGACGGCATGGCGGCGCTGCGCGACGCCGGCCTGACGCGGCGGATCGGCGTGGCGCCGGGGCCTGCGAACGGCTTCACGCTCGACGTGATCGACTGCCTCGAGCGCTTCGGCGACCGCATCGACTGGGCGATGGTGATCCTCAACCCGCTCGAGCCGTGGCC
>VAYD01000177.1:13551-16671 GCA_005883905.1 Actinomycetota bacterium | reverse complement strand
GCGTCGACCCGTTTCAGTCCGTCGGTTCCACCTAGGTGCCCCATAGCGGCACCAGGATGGAACGCAACACAGTCCGAGCGATACTCAGTTCGGGGCGCTCACGCGCCTGCGTTCCATCCTGGTGTTGCTATGCCACACCTGGATGGCACGCACCGCTGCTTCGCGATCCACCCTCCCAGTCGCTGACCCGACCCAGCGAGCGCCAGGCTCCGCCGCTGCCTCCTCGAGCGCGCCGCGCAGGTCGTCCGGTAAGGGCTGCGAGCGGCCGGCCTCGTAGTCGTAGGCCACCAGCCAGCCGCTGCCCTCCGCGGCGACACGGTCGTCGACCCGCATCGTAAAGCGGACCTCAAAGGCAGAGCGGCGGATCTCGCCGATGCTGCATTCGACCCCGACGATCTCGTCGAACACGACAGGCGATCGGTATCGGATCTGGCATTCGGCGAAGATCACGCCGGTCCGGTCGCGCTCGGGGTACGACGGGTCGTGCTCGGGCATCAGCTCGCGCATGAACGCGATGCGCGCGGTTTCGAAGTAGCGCAGTGGATGTGGATTCTGGGCATCAGTGTGCGTGGTCTCTCCCGGTGATCGTCTGCCAGGACTGCCACGTGATCCGCAGGATCACGAGCGTGATGGCGAGGCCGATCAGCGGGTCCGCCCGCTGCAAGCCGAGCGCGGAGATGACGGCGCTCGCGACGACGGCGAGGCTGACGAGCCCGTCGACGCGGGCGTGGTTGCCGTCGGCGATCAGCGCGGGGCTGTTGAGGCGATGGCCGGCCCGCAGGCGCACGCGCGACGCGATCTCGTTGCCCGCGAACCCGGCGACGCCCGCCAGCGCGAGCACCCAGAGGTGGTCGATCGTGCGCGGGTGGACGAGGCGGTTGATCGCCTCGGCGCCCGCGACGACCGCGCTGACGAAGATCGCGCCGACGACGAAGTAGCCGGCGACCCGTTCGGCGCGCTCGGAGCGAAGCAGGAACGCCGCCCCGAGCGGGATCGCCGTCAGCGCGTCGCCCGCGTTGTGGATCAGGTCGGCGAGAAGCGCGACGCTGTCGGTGGCGACGAAGATCGCCACCTGCACGCCCGCGGTCGCGAGCAGCACCACGAGGCTCGCCGAGACCGCCCGCACCCCCTGGCGCGAGCGGACGATCGACGGGTCGACGAGCCCGTGCGCGTGACCGTGGCGGTCGCTCAGACGCGCTGGATGATCGTGCCGGTTCCGAGCCCGCCGCCGCAGCACATCGTCACGAGGCCGAGCTCCTTGTCCTCGTCCTCGAGCGTGTGCAGCAACGTGGTGAGCAGGCGCGCGCCCGTGGAGCCGAGCGGATGCCCGAGCGCCATCGCGCCGCCGCGCACGTTCACGCGGTCCATGTCCGGGCTGTGCTCGCGCGACCAGGCGATCACGACCGGCGCGAACGCCTCGTTGACCTCGAAGCGGTCGATGTCGCCGATCGACATGCCGTTGCGCTCGAGCAGCTTCGCTGTCGCGGGGATCGGGCCTTCGAGCATCTTCACCGGGTCGCAGCCGACGGTCGTCTGGTCGACGATCCGAGCGCGCGGCGTCAGCCCGAGCTCGGCGGCCTTCTCCGGCGTCGTGAGCATCACGGCGGCCGCGCCGTCGGAGATCTGCGACGAGTTGCCCGCGGTGATCTTGCCGTCGGGCTTGAACGCGGGCTTCAGCTGCGCCAGCGCCTCGAGGCTGGTGTCGGGCCGGATCCCCTGGTCGGCGACGTAGGTGTCGCCATTGACCTGGAACGGCACGATCTCGCGCTCGAACATGCCCTCCTCGGTCGCTCGCGCCGCGTTGCGGTGCGAGCGCACCGCGAGCTCGTCGAGCTCGTGGCGAGTGATCTCCCACTCGTCGGCGATCATCTCCGCGCCGAGGCCCTGGCCGACGATGTTGTACTTCTCCATCAGCTTTGGCGTGAACGCCGCGCCGTACTGCTGCTGGACCTGCATCCCGTCGGCGAACGACACGTGGCCCATGTGCTCGACGCCGGAGCCGATCACCACGTCGTGGACGCCCGCAGCGACGAGCGCCGAGGCCAGGTTGACCGCCTGCTGCGCCGAGCCGCACTGCAGATCGAGCGTCGTCGCCGAGGTCTCGAGCGGCAGCCCCTCCTGCAGCCAGGCGTTGCGCGCGATGTTGAACGCCTGCTCGCCGAACTGCTGCACGCAGCCCGCGAGGACGATCTCGACCTGCGCGGGATCGACGCCGGTGCGGCCGATCAGCTCGGTGTAGGTCTTGCCGAGCAGGTCGGCCGGGTGGGTGTCCTTGTAGTAGCCCTTCTCCTTGTGCCCACGCCCGATCGGCGTGCGCACGGCATCGACGATGACGACTTCACGGCCAAGCTGTCCACTCATGAGGTTGCGTACTGTACCCGCGCATGAGCGAGCGCCTGGGTATCGCAGGGGCCGGCGCGATCGCCTGCGGCCTGGCGGCGTGCGCCGCCCGCCACGGAGAGGTCGTGCTGTGGGCGCGGTCCGATGCCTCCGCGCAGCGCGCGGAGGAGACGGTCCACAAGGTCTGCGGGCGCCTGAGCGGCGAGGTGAACGCCGGCCACATCAAGGTCTCGACCGACCTCGGGCGGCTCGGCGAGGGGACGACGTTCCTCGTCGAGGCGATCGCCGAGGACCTCGAGCTCAAACGGCGCCTCCTGGGCGAGCTGACGGTCGTCGCGCGCGACGGCGCGGTCCTCGCGACCACGACCTCCTCGCTGTCCGTGCAGCTGCTCGCGGAGGCGAGCGGCGTTCCAGACCGGTTCTGCGCGCTGCACGTCTTCAATCCGGTCCCGAAGATGAAGCTCGTCGAGCTCGCCTTCCCGCGCGAGGCGACGGACGAGACGCGTGCCCGCGCGCGCGAGCTCTGCGACCACCTGGGCAAGGTGCCGGTCGAGGTCCCCGACCTCCCCGGCTTCGTGGTCAACCGTCTGCTGTTCCCGTATCTGTTCAGCGCCGTCGAGTTCCTCGAGGAGAGCGGGATGGACCCGAAGGACGTCGACACCGCGATGACGCTCGGCGCGGGCCATCCGATGGGTCCGCTGGCGCTCCTGGACTTCATCGGGCTCGACGTCGCGGAGGCGATCGGGGACGAGATCGGCGCGCGCGTCCCGGACCGCATCC
>VAYD01000177.1:12939-13546 GCA_005883905.1 Actinomycetota bacterium | reverse complement strand
GCGTACTGACGCCTCAGTACTTCTTGCGGGCGCTCAGCCGCTGCCGGCCCGCGGTCGCCGAGATGCGGTAGCGACCATGGCGCCGGAAGCGGAACACGACGCGCCACCGCAGCGTCGCCACGTTGACGCGGCGGGATGCGACGACCTTCTTGCCGCGCCGCAGTACCACCCGGACCACACCGACCGGGGCGGTACCGGAGACCTGCAGGCGGAAGCGGCCGTGCAGACGTTTGAGCCGCTTCAGCTTGAGCGTGAGCGTGGTGACCTGTGGCGGCGTGATCACCGGCGGCGTGATCGTGGGCGGCGTGATCGCCGGCGGCGTCAGCGCGGGCGGTATCTGCAACACGGGCGTCACGGCGATCGAGACGGTCCCGGTGTCGTGCAGCGTGCCATCGCTGGCCGTATAGGTGAACGCGTCGGGGCCGCTGTAGCCGGCCACCGGCGTGTATGTGAACGTCCCGTCGGCGCTGACCGTGACCGAGCCATGCGACGGATCGCTTACCTTCGCCGCCGTCAGCGCATCGCCGTCGGGATCGCTGTCGTTCGCCAGCACCGAGGAGCCGTGCAGCACGGTGTCGTGCGGCACCGAGCCTACGTCGTCGACGGC
>VAYD01000177.1:10464-12914 GCA_005883905.1 Actinomycetota bacterium | reverse complement strand
GTGTACGTGAACGTCCCGTTGGCGCTGACCGTGACCGAGCCATGCGACGGATCGCTTGCCTTCGCCGCCGTCAGCGCGTCGCCGTCGGGATCGCTGTCATTGGCGAGTACCGAGGAGCCGCTGAGCACCGAGTCCTGCGCCACCGAGTAGGAGTCGTCGACGGCCACCGGCGCGTGGTTGGTGGCGGCCGTCACAGTAATGGACAGTGTCCCGGTGTCCTGGAGCGTGCCGTCGCTCGCCGTGTACGTGAACGAATCGGAGCCGCTGTAGCCGGCCGTCGGCGTGTACGTGAACGTCCCGTCCGCGTTCACCGTCACGGCGCCGTGCGACGGGTCGCTCGCCTTCGCCGCCGTCAGCGCGTCGCCGTCGGGATCGCTGTCGTTCGCCAGCACCGAGGAGCCGTGCAGCACGGTGTCGTGCGGCACCGAGCCTACGTCGTCGACGGCGGCCGGAGCGCGCTCGAGCAGGTTGACGGACGCAGTCGCGCTCTGCCCGTCGGGGTTCGTGAACGTGAGGCTGCAGGGCTCGTTCGTGGCCGCGGTCGTGTCGAGCGTCAGCGTCGCCTGGCTCGCGCTGGTGACCGTGACGGCGGTGATGCCGACGCCGCAGCCGGCTGTGGCGTTCGGCCGGTTGAACCCGGTGCCCGGATCGAAGAACCCGCGCCCGCCGGTGGTCGTGCCGGTGAGCGTGACCGAGGCGGCCGCCTGGCCGGTCTGCGGCCGCGGCGAGACCGACGCTGGGATCGCCGGGCCGGGCGCGCGGAGCCGCGCGATCCGCGTGCCCCAGGTGTTCGTCGACGACGTGTACTCCTGGATCGTCCACATCGTCATGTCGTCGGCGGGGTCGAGGCTGACGGCGGAGTAGTCGCCCCAGCGCCGCGGGGAGCCAGTGTCGCCGAAGGGGTTGTACGCGAACGTGCTGGCGGTGTAGAGCGTCGGCACGTCCGTGGCGCCGGCGGCATCGCCAGTCAGCCGGCCAGAGAACCACGCGTCGGCGTGGTGCGCCGCTCCCGCCACGCTGCCCCCGATCGCCATGTGGCCCTGCCCGGAGACGGCGACCGTCGGGATCCAGTAGCTCAGGGGGTTCGTGGATGCACTGTCGAACACGGTTCCGCTCTGCTCGAGCGATGGCGTTCCGGACACATCGAGCGCGTACCACCGAGAGGCGTCACGCGACTGGTTGTTGCTCGCGACGCCGGAGCTGTTCACCCCGATGTTGTGGGCGGTCCAGATGCGGTCGTTGCGAATCGAGGCCGCGAAGAGCCGGTCGTCGAGCGCGTCGAGCGGTCCGCCCGTGTTGCCCTGATGCGGCACGCTGATCGGGAACTGCGTCGTCGGGACGGTGACCGCGAGGGAACCCGAGGCGTTCGGCGTGTTGGTGCCCGGGTTGGAGATGCGGATGACGTCGAGCCGGCTGAAGACGGCGTTGTCGACGCCTACGAAGTAGCCCAGCGCTGCGCCGGGCTCAGGATCGTCCACGCCCTGCGGCGTGAAGGGCCCCGAGCCCGTGGTGGTTGTGACGAGGTCGAACTTGGTCACGACCAGCGGACCGGACCCGACGGACGACTTCTTGATCACATAGCCGGACGTCGATTGGAATGTCTGTTGCCCGGTCAACGCGAAGTTGTTCGTCCCGACGTAGAGCGCATTGGCATCGACGCCGAGCGTGGGATAGTCCGCGAACAGGCCGCTGATCTGAACGAACTGCTCGGTCCAGACGGTCGAGCCGGTGAGGACGGGGCCGTCGGACTTCGCGATCAGGATGCGATTCGCCACGCTTGCGCTCAAGCTGGAGTCCAGCGGCGCGTCGATCATCACGATGAACCAGCGCTGGCTGAGGCGGTCGTAGCGGATGTGGGGATCGGAGGTGAACACCACGCCGCCCGGTGGCGCCGGTGACATCACGGACGAGAAGAAGACGTCGGGGTCTGCGTTGAGCGCGCCGTCCGCAACACCGGTCGTCTTGCTGTAGCTGCGGAAACGTCCGTTGATGGCGACCACGAATTGCGAGGGTCCGACAGCGCCCTGGGTGTCCGGCGGGAACGCACCCGAGTCGGACAGGCTCGGGCCCGCGAAGTTCTGCGGCGAGGAGAACGCCGTGCGAATGCCGGCGGACTCAGGAGCCGTTGCCTTCAAAGGCGTCGCGCGCGGGTTCGGCTTGCGCGACGACAGGCCGCGGCGGAAGGGCAAGGTGCGGCGCGCCCGCGCGTGCGGCGCCGCGCGTGCGATATCCGCGGCGCTCACGCGCACGGGCGCGCTCGCGTGAACCCGCGTGCCTTGACGGCCCGCGGCGGCCGCGGGCGCAGCGAGCGCCGCGGCCGCCATCGTCAAGGCCGCGACCTGCGCAGGGATACGATGACGCGCCGATATGCGCGTGACCGTACATCGCATCCCGGTCTCCACCAACGTCGAGCGCATCGCGTTGGCGGCGGCCCACAAGGGCATCGGGGT
>VAYD01000177.1:9870-10457 GCA_005883905.1 Actinomycetota bacterium | reverse complement strand
TCGACTGGGTCGACCACGACCCGGCCGATCGCTCGGCGATCCGCGCGCTGTCGGGCCAGGACTTCGTGCCCGTGGTCGAGATCGACGGGCGGGTGATCGCCGACTCGCCGGTGATCCTGCGCGAGCTCGAGCGACGCGTCCCGGAGCCGCCGCTCTGGCCGGCCGATCCCGCCCGCGGCGCCGAGGCCGACGTCTTCGTCGACTGGTTCAACCGCGTCTGGAAGGTCGCCCCGAACCGGATCGCGGACGAACCCGAGGCGCCGGAGCAGGATGCCTGGGCGGCCGAGCTGCGCGGCTCGCTGGATCGCTTCGACGCGCTGCTCGAGGGGCGCGACTTCCTGCTCGGCAACCGCTTCGGCGTCGCCGACGTGATCGCGTTCCCGTTCCTGAAGTACGCGGCGTCGATCGAGCCGGATGATCCCGACCGGTTCCATCACGTCCTCGCCGAGCAGCTCGCGCTGCGCGGCGACTACGAGCGCCTACGCGGCTGGATCGCCCGCTGCGACGCGCTCCCCCGCGCGTGACGCGGTCTCGGCGATGATCTGCACGAGCCGCTCAGTCTCGTCGACCATCGGGGAGTGGCCCGC
>VAYD01000177.1:2618-9794 GCA_005883905.1 Actinomycetota bacterium | reverse complement strand
CAGTCGATCGTGGTCGGGCAGTCGATGCCGTCGAAGTCCGCGGGCGGCCCGCCGCGGCGGATCGCCTCGAACAGGTCCCAGTAGACGGGGCACTCGGCCGCGCCCTGCAGGATCTCGGCCGCCTGGCGCGGCGTCATGCGCTCGGCGTGCTCGGCGACGTCGCGGAACGCGAGCCGGCGCATCCGCGGGCGCAGGAACAGCTTCTCGCGGCGCTTGTTCGCCCAGACCGAGGTCGCGTGCAGGCGCTTGAACAGCGGCACGAGCCGCCGCTCCTGCTTGGAACCGGGCTCCCATCCGCCCGCGGGAGAGATCGCCACACACGACCGCGCCCGGCCGCGGTTGGCCAGCTCCAGCGCGGCCCAGCCGCCGAGCGAGTTGCCGCAGATGTGCGCGGTCTCGAAGCCCGCCTCGTCGAGGTCGCGCTCGAGCGCGTCGAACAGCGACCGGCTGCCCATCTCGGCGCCATCGGGGAAAGGCGTGCAGCCGAAGTGGCCTGCAAGGCCCAGCGATCGGACCTCGAAGCGCTCCTGAAGGCCCGGGAGCATGGGATCCCACATCGCGGGGATGCCAGAAAAGCCGTGAATGAGAACGAGCGGTTCCATAAGGAACATTTAGCGCGGATTGAGGAACATGCGGACAATTCTCCCTGCGAACGTACTCGCAAAGTGCACCTCCTCCCAGAAGCAACGAGCGGCCCGTGATCAACGGGCCGCTCGTCGTTCTGCATGCTGGTGGACCCACCCCGATCCACCTTCGTATGTCACTGGAGCCGGTCCCACGCGGCCGCCAGTGAAGGCTCCAACGCAGGCCCGCGCGAAAACTTGCGCTTCATCTTGCGCACATACTTTCCTACGGGCTCGACGGCGCCCTGCGCTCGCGGATCCGGACCGCCTCGATGCGGTTCTCGCGCACCGATTCGACGCGGATCGAGTAGCCGTTGGCGCTGACCGTGTCGCCGCGCTTGGGTAGCCGGCCGAGGGAGGCGAACACGAACCCGCCGACCGAGTTGTAGGCGTCGGTGTCGACCGGGAGGTGCAGCCCGTAGTCCTCGAGGTCGGTCACGGCCACGTGGCCGCGGACGAACCAGTCGCCGTTGGCCAGGCGGCGAACCTCGCCGGCGGCCGGGTCGGTCTCGTCGTCGATCTCGCCGACGACCTCCTCGATGATGTCCTCGACGGTCACGATCCCGGCGACGCGACCGTACTCGTCGATGACGACGGCCAGCGAGGTCCGCTGGCGCTGCAGGTCGGCCAGCAGGTCGTCCAATGGCTTCGTTTCGGGGACGATCGGCGCCTCGGTGACGATCGACTCGATCGTGGCCTGCGGGCCCTCGGCCATCAGCAGGCGCGCAAGCGAGTTCGCGTGGGCGACCCCGCGGACGCGGTCCTGGTTGTGGTCCTCGGTGACCACCAGCCGGGTGTGACCGGACGAGATGCAGCGCCGCAACGCGGTCTCGACGTCGTCGGAGATGTCGACGGTGACGACCGCGGGGATCGGGGTCATCACCTGGCGCGCCTCCTGCTCGTGCAGGTGGAAGACGCCGGCGAGCATCCCGGCCTCGCCCGGGTCCAGATGGCCGCCGGTGTAGCTCTCGGCGATGATCGCCTTGAGCTCCTCGGGCGTGCGGGAGACGCCTCGGGGTCGACGCCGAGCCGCCGCAGGATCCACTCGGAGATCGCGGTCAGGACCGCGGTGAACGGGGCGAACAGGCGCCGGCAGAAGCGGAACGGCCGCGCGATCCGGCGCGCCACGCCCTCGGCGTGCTGGATCACGTAGAACTTCGGCACGAGCTCGCCGGCGACGATGTGGGCGCTGGTGATCAGCAGGTACGCCACGGTCGCGCTGATCACGACGGCGATGCCGTGCGAGACCGCCGCGGGGAAGATCTTCTCGAGCGCGTGCGCGACCGCCGGCTCGCCCACGGCGCCGATCGCGATCGACATCAGCGTGACGCCGACCTGCGACGCGGAGATGTAGTCGCCGATGTTGTCGATCTGCTCGAGGACGAGATCGACGTTCTTGGCCCCGTCGTCCTTCAGCGCCTCCAGGCGCGAGCGGCGCACCCGGACGAGCGCGTACTCAGCAGCCACGAAGAACGCGTTGACCGCGATGAGAACCGCTGTGGCGGCGAGGAGGAGCGCCGTCACCGGCGCTCACTACTTCGTGGGAGGTCGTCGTTCACGGGCGACTCGACACAAAGGGTAGCGGCATCCGCCGGACGTAGATCTGGGGCAGTCCGTCGCGCGTGTCCTCCCAGGCGACCAGCGCGCGGCTGCCGACCACGGCGAGGGCGGGTCGCCAGGCGTTGCCGCGCCGCGCCTGAGCCACCGCCACGCGGCGCACCGGCGTGCCAAGGCGGGCCAGCCAGATCGCACCGGTGCCGCGCGCCATGTCCTGCCAGGCGACGTACGCGGCACGCTTCGCCACGGCGACAGCCGGTGAGAAGGCGTTCACGGATCGCTTGCCGTCGCCGTCGACCTGCCGCGAGTAGCTCCCCATTGCCCCCTCACGGATGTCGTAGAGCGGGCTCGGCGTGTGCGCCGAGAGCCCGGACTTGCGCCAGGCCGTGTAGACGACGATCGACGAGCCCGGGACCGAGCGCGGCGAGGCGTCGAGCGCCTCCTCCGCGGGCGGCGTGTCCGTCACGGCCTTCTCCTGGCCGAAGACCGCGCCGCCATCGAACGACTGACGGCCGTAGATCCGCCAGTCGTAGCTTCGAAAGTCCGTCCATGAGACGAGGATCCGGTGATCGCGGGCGGCCACGCTCGGCGCCCAGGCGTTGTCGAGCGTGCTCGCGAGCTCGTTGGGCGGAGCGGTCGAATCGAGGCGCTGCGGCGTCCCGTCCGGGAGCCGCGCGCCATAGAGCCCAGCCTGCGGCAGGTCGTCCGATGTGAAGCGATCGCGCGTGTCGATCCAGGCGAGGTACGCGTTGCCGGGGGTGGTCGCGGCGATCGATGGCCGCCAGGTCTCGGCGGGCGAGTCGACGGCGTGCTGGGGCTCGAAGCTGCGCCCGCGGTCGGCCGACCGCGTCCACACCACGTGGTCGTCGGCCTGGGCGGCCAGCCAGACCTCGTTGCCGCGAACGCTCACCGACGGCGACCACTGGCGCGTGCCGCTGAGCGGCGCGGCGGGCGCCGACCAGCTCGCGCCGCCGTTCGCCGAATGTGTGACGAGCACGCGCCCGTCCTGCTCGAATGCGGCGACGACCAGCCGACCGGACGAAGCCAATGAGATGTTCCGCTGCGTACCTCGCGAGCGAGCCAGCGGGCGCGCGGGGCCGCGCGGCCGCTCCGGGCGCCAGGCAGGCGAGCCGACGCTGACGTCGTGCCAGATCACGCCCTCGGGCTGGCCGCCGCGGCACGGCCCGACCGTGCGCGCGTCACGGCACGGCGCCTTCGACGACGGCAGCAGCTTCAGCCCGGCGCGGCCGAGCGCGAGCCGGCGCGCGGGGAACGGCTTGCGCACCCGGTCGCGAACGACCCACGGCTGCACCACAGCGAACCCGCGGGCGAGCGGCTGCCCGACCAGCCCCCGGCGCGGGCCGTTGACGAAATGCGGCTTGAGCACGATCGACTGCTGGTTGTCGGCCGACAGGTCGAACAGGTTGCCGGTCAGCTCGGGCAGCACGAGCGCCTGCATCGACGGCCAGCGCAGGACATCGGAGTAGCCGGCGCCCTTGATGTTGTCCGGCGCCCACGGCCCGGCCGGCCGGATCGTGTCGTTCACGAAGAACTCCGGCTGGACGAGGATCTGCACGCCCTCCTCGTCCAGGCGCTCGGTGACGTCCGGCATCCAGGCGTCCTTGCTCGTGACGAAGCCGAGCCGCCCGACGCCGGTGTCGACCGCGCTGACGCCGTGCATGACGTCGCCGGGCACCAGGTCTAGCTGGCCCGCCAACTCGATCGGCGTCAGGTACGTCTTCACCTGCTTGGACACGAGCCGCCCGTTCGGGTCGAAGACCAAGGCCATGTTGGACGGCTTGTCGCTCGTCGCCTCGTAGGCGTAGTCGCGTTGCGGCTCATCGGGCGAGCGCAGCGCCGCCACCTTGGCCGGGTCGACCTCGTCGCAGCCCGCACGCGCGGCCGTGCACACCACCTGCCAGTCCTGGGCCATGTTCACCCCGGCCTCGAGCCACACGTGGTAGCGCGCGGCGAGCTCAGAGTACGTCTCGACCGCGACCCGCCCGAACGCGTCGGTGAGCGCCAGCGCGAGCGTGCGCGTCGGCAGCGGCCGGCTCGCGAGCGACGGGTATTTGGCCTGGTAGTAGCTCATCTGCGGCCCGTAGGTGCCGAGCAGCGCCACGACCGCGCCGACCACGTCCTTCGCCGAGCGCGCGGGAGCGCCCTGCGAGCCGGTGAAGGCGGCCATCAGCCCGAGATCCTCTGGCAAAGCGACGAAGTTGTTGCCGTCCTTGCGCAGGTGCGAGGCGACGTCGCCGGCGCCGCGCGCGATCGCCGGCCCGCCGCCGCCGCGCCGGCGCGCGTCCATCAGCGCGAACAGCTTGTCGTGGAAGTGAGCGCGCGTGTCCAGCCAGCTGAGGCTGAGCCGAGGGCCGGCCGCGAAGACGCGGACCTGCTTGGCCGAGGCCATCGCCGACGCCGCGAGCAGGACCGCAAGCGCCGCGGCGACGGCCGCGCGGCTCACTGGGCGTCAGCCACCGCGTCGACCGCGTGGGCGAGTCCGAAATCGGCCTCGGTGAGCCCGCCCTCGCTGTGGTTGGTCACGGTCAGCCGGACCTTGTTCCAGCCGTGGACCAGGATGTCCGGGTGGTGGTTGCGCTCCTCGGCGATTCCTGCCACCGCGTTGACGAACGTCATCGCCTGCGCGAAGTCGTTGAACTCGAAGTCGCGCGCGATCGCGTCGCCCTCACGCCCCCACTGGGAGCTCTCGAGCCGCTGCTGGATCTCGTTGTCGTCGAGCAAAGCCATGCCTTCTAGGATGCCCCAAGATGCGGATCGTCTCGCTCGTGCCTCACGCGACCGAGCTGCTCTTTGCGCTCGGGCTCGGCGACGACGTCGTCGCGGTGACCCATGAGTGCGATCATCCCGCACGGGCGCTCGAGCTGCCACGCGTCACGAAGGATCGCCTGCCGCCAGGCCTGTCCGCGGGCGAGATCGACGCTGCCGTACGCGCGTCGGTCGCCGGCGAGGGCACGATCTACGAGCTCGACACGGAGCTGCTGCACGAGCTCGAGCCCGACCTGATCGTCACCCAGGAGCTCTGTCCGGTGTGTGCGGTGACCTACGACGAAGTGGTCAAGGAAGCTGAGCAAATAGTCTCCTGCCCCAAGGTGATCGCGCTCGACCCAAAGACGATCGGCGAGACGATGGGCGACATCCGTACCGTCGCGGCCGCGACCGGGGCGCGCGATGCCGCGCTCGACCTCGTCGCGCGCCAGCGCGCCCGCATCGACAGCGTCCGCACCGCGGTCAAGGGCGCCGACCGCCCCACCGTTGCCGCGATCGAGTGGTTCGACCCGGTGTTCATCGCCGGGCACTGGACGCCGCAGCTGGTCGAGTTGGCCGGCGGCGTCGACATCCTGGGCTTCCCGGGCGAACACTCCGAGCAGACGACCTGGGAGACCGTCGCGGCCGCGCAACCGCAGGTCATCGTCTGCATGCCGTGCGGATACGACGCCGCGCGCTCGCTCGAGGAGGCACAGACCTTCGCGGACCAGCTGCGCGGCGTCGGGGCGCGCCGCGTCGTGGCGGTGGACGCCGCGGCGTACTTCTCGCGCCCCGGGCCACGACTCGTCGACGGGCTCGAGCTGCTGGGGCACGTGCTGCACCCCGAGCTGGTCGGGCTTCCCGAGGGCGTGGCCGGACCGCTCGAGGTCCGCCTCTGACTGGTCCGCGGACTGTTCTCTACCTGCACTCCTCGAGCGGGCGCTACGGCGCGGACCGCCAGCTCGAGCTGCTCGCCACCGGGCTCGACCCGGAGCGCTACCGCCCGCTCGTCGTGCTACCCGACCACGGCGAGCTCGGGGTTGTGCTCAGGCACGCCGGCGTCGAGGTCCAAGTGCGCCCGCTGGCGGTCATGCGCCGCTCGCTGATGTCCCCGCGCGGGATCTCGCGCGTCGCCGCGGCATGGGCGACCGACGCCGGCGGCCTGGGCCGCATGGCGCGCAAGCGCGGCGCCGCGCTGGTGCACACCAACACGTCGGTCACGCTCGGCGGCGCGGCGGCGGCGCGCATCGCCGGCGTCCCCCATGTCTGGCACGTGCGCGAGATCTACGCCGGCTTCGAGCGCTGGTTCCCCGCCTATCGCCGCCTGCTCCTCACCGCCGACGTGCTGCCGTGCGTCTCGGCCGCCACCTGCGAGCAGTTCGACGCCGACCCCGCCGCGGTCACGCTGCACGACGGCCTGGCGATCGCGCCGCGCCGCCCCGAGCGCGGCGCCGCCCGCGACGCCCTCGGGCTGCCGCCCGACGCGTTCGTGATCGCGGTGCTCGGCCGCATCAGCGGCTGGAAGGGCCAGGACGTGGCGATCCGCGCGCTCGCGCAGCTCGACGACGACGCCGTCCTGTTGATCGCCGGCCAGCCGTGGCGCGGCGAGGACCGCCACCTGCGCGAGCTCTGGGCGCTCGCCCAAGCGCACGGCGTTCGCGACCGGGTCATCCACGCGGGATTCGTGGAGGACGTCTCGGACGTCTACGGCGCGGCCGACGTGATCGCGGTGCCGAGCAAGCAGCCCGACCCGCTGCCCAACGCCGCCCTCGAGGCGGCGGCAGCGGGATGCTGCGTCGTCGCCAGCGACCACGGCGGCCTGCCGGAGATCCTTCGCGACGGCGAGACCGGGCTGCTCGTGCCGCCCAACGACCCGGTCGCGCTGGCGAACGCGATCGCCGGCGCCGACCGCGCGCGGCTCGGCGCCGCGGCGGCCGCCGACATCCCGCAACGGTTCTCGGCCGCGCGCATGCTCGACCAGGTCCAGTCGCTCTACGACACAGTGCTGAGCTGAGCGAAGCCCTCGCGCCAGCTCTTGACCGACGGCTGCCAGCCCAGCACATCCTTCGCCCGGGCGTTCGATGCGCCGCGCGCCTCGCACATCATCTGCACGACATGGGCGCCGAGCAGGCGCCCGACCCAGCGCGGGACGTGGCGCGGCGGCTTGGCGCCGATGTCCTGAGCGAGCGCCGGCAGCCAGTCGCGGACCGGCGCGGGCTCGTCGTCGCAG
>VAYD01000177.1:0-2481 GCA_005883905.1 Actinomycetota bacterium | reverse complement strand
CCGCCGTAGCGCAGGACCGTGCCGCCCGCAGCCGGCACGACCCGCTCGACATGGCGGATCGCGTCCAGCGTGGCGCGCATCTGCTTGGGCGGATTCGACATCAGCGGCGCGTCCTCGTCCTTCACGGCGCCGCCGACCGGCTCGTACGGCCAGCCGGCGTAGGACTGCGCGACCAGGGTCGCGCCGACCTCAGCGGCGGCCGCGAGCAGGTTGTCGGTGCCCTCGGTGCGCAGCCGGTTGGTCATGGCGAACGACTGCTCGAACTTGCGCGGGTCGCTCAGCCCCGCCAGCGCGGTCATCTGGTGCACGACCGCCTCGGGCTCGACCGCCTTGATGGCGTTCATCACCGCCTCGCGGTCGAGGCCGTCGACGACGACGGGGGTCGCGCCGAGCGCGCGCAGCGCGTCGGCCTTGTCCGGCGACCGGGTCGTGCCGGTGACGGCGTGGCCGTGGTCGATGAGCTGGGGGATCAATGCGCGGCCGACCGCGCCGGTCGCGCCTGCGATGAAGATGTTCATGCAGCACCGACGAGACGGCATGAAAACCTGTGACAGGTCATGACCGACGATCGCCTGCGCGCGCTCGCCTTCAAGATCGCCTACCGCATGCTCGGCTCGGTCGCCGAGGCCGAGGACGTCGTGCAGGAGGCGCTGATCCGCATGCCGGATCGTTCGCCGCTGCACAACGAGGAGGCGTACCTGACGACGGTCACGACGCGCCTCTCGATCGACGTCCTCCGCTCCGCGCGCGTGCGCCGCGAGACCTACGTCGGCGAATGGCTGCCCGAGCCGCTGGTCGAGGACGAGGCGCCGCGGCTGGTCGAGGAGGAGGACGAGGTCTCGCTGGCGATGCTCGTGCTGCTCGAGCGGCTCGCCCCCGACGAGCGCGCGGTGTTCGTGCTGCGCGAGGCCTTCGACATGCCATTCGGCGAGATCGGCGAGATCATCGACGCCTCGCCCGATGCGTGCCGGCAGAAGCTCAGCCGGGCGCGCCGGAGGATCGAGAAGGACTTGCCGCGCTTCGACCCCGATCCCGAGGAGCGCCACGCGCTCGCGCACAGCTTCCTGCGCGCCGCGCGCGAGGGCGACTTCGCCGCGCTCGTGACGATGCTGGCGCCGGACGCCGTCCTGGTCGGCGACGGCGGCGGGAAGGCGCGCGCGATCTCCAAGCCGATGGTCGGAGGGACGCAGGTCGCCCGCGCGCTGGCGAGCTTCTACAAGATCGCCGACCAGGCCGGGGTCACGCTGCACCCGGCGATCGTCAACGGCCAGCCGGGCTTCCGCTCGCTCGCCCCCGACGGCAAGCTCGTCAACGTCGTCCAAGTCGACATCGCCGACGGCCGCATCCAGCGCGTGCACTCGATGCTCAACCCGGACAAGCTGCACCACCTCGGCATCGTGTCCGACATGGCGCTGCGGCCCAACTACGCCACGTAGACCGCGGCGGCGAAGACGAGCGCCCCCAGCGCCACGGTCAGGCCGAGCGCCGCCTGGCGCGGGATCCGGCGCTTGTCGGCCTGCAGGAACAGGAAGCCGGTCACGGCGCCGCCGATCAGGCCGCCGATGTGGCCTCCGACCGAGATGCCGCTGAACACGAAGCTGAACAGCAGGTTGAAGATGATCAGCGGGCCGATCCCGGTCTCCATCGGGTTGATCCCGCGCGCGCTCATCTCGACCGCCGCGGCGCCCATCAGCCCGAAGACCGCGCCCGAGGCCCCCACCGTCAGCGCGTCCGGGGTGACGATCAGCGCGCCGAGCGCCCCGGCGAACAGCGACACCGCGTAGACGAGTGCGAACCGCACCGAGCCGATCGCCGGCTCCAGCATGCGGCCGATCAGGTACAGCAGGTACATGTTGAAGAAGATGTGCAGCAGGCCGGCGTGCAGGAAGCCGCTGCTCACGATCCGCCAGTAGTCGCCGTTCGCCACGTCCGGACCGTCCAGCGCGAACTTGTCGAAGAGCCTCGTGCCGCCGCTCGCCGAGCCGACCCCGAACTGCCCCTCGGCCAGGAACACGATCATGTTGAGCGCGATCAGGACGTACGTGACCATCGGCTCGCTCGTCGTGCTGCGCAGCGTCCGCACCCGCGTGCGCTGGCTCGAGCACTCCGGGCAGCGCATGCCGACCGGCGTCGGCGTCATGCAGTCCGGGCAGATGGGTCGGCCGCAGTTCGAGCAGTGGACGCCGGTCTCCCGGTTGGGGTGGCGGTAACAGGTCTCCATTTACGGCACTCTACACAGCGGCTGTTATGACGGGCTTGCGTGTGGGTTGGAGCGAGCCTCCGCGCGGCTCGCTCGTGACGAGGATCGTGTCGACGCCCTTGACGGAGCCCGGCACCTCGACGTGGCCCTGGCCGTTGCGGTTGACCGTGAAGAGCGCGTCGGTCGGCTGCGGCGCGCCCTGGCCGCGCTGCAGCCACACCTGGTAGACGCGGCCGTCCGGGGGGTTACGCATGCCGCTGACCGAGAGCTTCGCGTGGTCG
>VAYD01000176.1 GCA_005883905.1 Actinomycetota bacterium | reverse complement strand
CGACGAGAAGGTTCCGGTCCCGCACGAGGACATCGACCGCGACTGGATCGCCGACACCGTGGGCGAGGTCGCGGACGGCATCTCGTCGCAGGGCTTCGAGCCGACGCCGTCCTACGCGGCCTGCTCGATCTGCGACTACCGGATCGTCTGCCCGGCGGCGGAGCGCTGACACGAGCGAACCCGGCGAGCGATCCCTTGAACGTCCTTCGCGGGCCCCCATAGGGGCTCATGAAGCACGTTTGCGCCAGCGCGACGCCGCCTGGCGCCTCGCTAAGCGTTCGCCGCGCACTCGCGGCACAGGCCGCTGACGACGACCTCGGCGTGTTCGGCTTCGAAGCCTGTGCGGCGGGCGCGGCGCAGGACGCCGGCGAGCTCCACCGGCGCCTCGACGTCCTCGACGGCGCCGCAGCGCCGGCACGTGAGGTGGTGGTGCGGGTCGGTGCGCGGGTCGAAGACCATCGTGCCGCCGCCGGTCTGCACGCGGCGCACGACCCCGAGGTCCTCGAACAGCTCGAGCGTCGCGTAGACGGTAGGCAGCGCGGTGCCGGGGAGGGCGTCCGCCACGCCTGCGAGAACCTGCTCGGCCGTGAGGTGGCCGTCGTGCTCGTGCAGGAAGCGGTTGATCACGAGCCGCTGCGAGGTGACCCGCTGGCCGCGATCGCGCAGGAGCTCACTGAGAGCCTGGTCGGTCATTACCCGCGTTAGGGTACCCAAATTGTTCTTGCAAATCAATTCAGATAAGCTCGGACGCAGCGTATGACCCCCGACCAGCGCAAGACGTTCCTGCTGCAGAAGGTGCAGCCCGGCCTGATCGGGTTGATCGACGGGACGATCTCGACGCTCGCGCCGATCTTCGCCGCGGCCTACCTGGCCAGCACGCACGCGGCGCTGCTGGTCGGCCTCGCCAGCGCGCTCGGCGCCGCGATCTCGATGGGGCTCAGCGAGGGGCTGTCGGACGACGGCACGCTGACCGGCCGCGGTTCGTCGCTGCAGCGCGGCCTGATCACCGGCGGCGCGACCTTCATCGGCGGCACCGTTCACTCGCTCCCGTTCCTCATCAACAACCGCGCGACGGCCCTGACCGTCGCCTACTGCGTCGTCGCGTGCGAGCTGGTCGCGATCGCGTTCATCCGCAAGCGCTTCCTGCAGGTGTCGCTGCCGCAGTCGCTGGTCCAGGTCACGCTCGGCGGCATCCTGGTCGCCGGCGTCGGCGTCGGGATCGGCCAGGGAGGGTGACACGGCGGTACTCGGCGCCGTCGTCGAGGACCACCTTCAACGACCTTCGCCACCTCGAGACGCGCGATCGCGGCGACGAGCAGCCGGTGAAGCTGATGCATGAGCTCCCCTTGGGTCCTGCGGGAGCTCCACAGAGCGGGCGGACGAGCGCCGGAGCTGAAACGACCCCGACCCTTAAGTCACGAACGGCGGGTACGCAATTCCCCTTTGGAACTACGCCGAAAGGAGGACAAAAGGTCGTCCGACAGGCGGTCCACGATTCGTCCCCATGACCGATGGCAGATGTCCGCGCAGGGGCGAGCATTGACCCAGCGAACCTAGGAACCATCGTGAGCCCCGCCAACACCCACCCACACGCGTTCGCGTACGAGGCCTGCGACATCCCCGCCGGGATGACGATCCGCGAGTACCGCGCCAAGCGCGCCCGCGGCCGCAAGCCGGGCCGCGCGACGCGCCTGCGCCGCGCGCTCCGGGCCCGCCGCCACACGCTGCGCCTGGCCTAACCGTCGAGCGCGCGCGCCAGGTCCTCGGCGAGGTCCTGCGGATCCTCGATCCCGCAGGACAGCCGGATCAGGTCAGCCGGGACCGCGGCCGCGGAGCCCTCGACCGACTGGTGCGTCATCGCCTGCGGCACCTCGATCAGCGACTCCACGCCGCCGAGCGACTCGGCCAGCGTGAAGAGCTCGGTGCGCTGGACGACGCCGACCGCGTCGTCGTGGCGGAAGCTGACCATCCCGGAGAACCCGGGCCAGCGCACGTCCCTGGCGTCGGCCCGCGCCTCGAGCATCGCCACGACGGCGCGCGCGGACTCGGCGTGGGCCGCCATCCGCAGGTGCAGCGTGCGCAGGCCGCGGTGCACGAGGAAGCAGTCGAAGGGCGCCGGCACTGCGCCGACCGCGTTCTGGACGAAGCGCAGCCGCTCGTAGTGCTCGGGGTCGCGTGCGATCGCCGCGCCGCCGACCACGTCGGAGTGCCCGCCGAGGTACTTCGTCGTCGAGTGCACGACGAAGTCGGCGCCGAACTCCAACGGGCGCTGGTTGACGGGCGTGGCGAACGTGTTGTCGACCGCGACGAGCGCCTCGCCCTTGCGCGCCACCACGCCCGCGATGTCGACCACGTTCAGGAGCGGGTTGGTCGGCGTCTCGACCCAGACGAGCTTCGTCTCCGGGCGCACCGCGCGCTCGACCGCGTCGAGGTCGGTCTGGTCGACCAAGTCGTACGCGAGCCCCCAGTGCGCCAGCACCTTGTCGACCAGGCGAAACGTCCCGCCGTAGAGGTCGTTGGGCAGCAGGATGTGCGCGCCGGCCTCGCACGTGAGCGTGATCACCGCATGCTCGGCGGCCAACCCGGACGAGAACGCGACGCCGTGGCCGCCCTCGAGCTCGCCGAGCGCCGTCTCCAGCGCGGCGCGCGTCGGGTTCGCCGAGCGCGAGTAGTCGAAGTCCTCGGCGAACTCGCCCGGTGCGGGCTGCGCGTACGTCGATGTCTGGTGGATCGCGGGGATGACCGACCCGTACGACGGGTCAGGCGTCAGCCCGGCGTGAACCGCCTTGGTGCCGAAGGAGTACCCCGCCGGGGCATCCAGCCCCGGCTCCTGAGACGGTCGCCCGGCCTCCGGCCGGTCGTGACCGTTCGGCTTCGCCTCGCTCACTGGGCCAATGCTTCCAGCAGATCGGCGCGCGTGACGAGACCCGCCGCGCGGCCGTCGATCGTGACGAGCAGCGCCTGCTGGTCGCCGACGAGCAGCTCGACCGCCTCGCGCACCGGATCCGACGCCGCGACCGCGGGGAACGGCGCCTCCATCACATCGACGATCTCGGCGCCGAGCAGCCCGGCGTCCTCGGCCGCGTGGCGAAGCAGGCCGCGCTCGCCGATCGACCCGACGACCGTGAACGGGTCCTGCGGGCTGACGACCGGCAGCTGCGAGACGCGGTGCTCGTGCAGGAGCGCGATCGCGTCGCGCACGCGCGCGTGCGTCTCGACCGTCACGAGCGGCGGGATCTCGTCCGCGTCGGCCTTGCGGCGCAGGACGTCGCCGACGCTGAGGTCGTCCTTGCGCTCGATGAAGCCGTACTGGCGCATCCAGGCGTCGTTGAAGATCTTGCTCAGGTACGACCGCCCGCCGTCGGGCAGCACGACGACGACCATCGCGTTCGGGTCGTCGATGCCCTTGGCCACCTCGAGCGCCGCGTGCACGGCGAGCCCGCCCGAGCCGCCGGCGAGGATGCCCTCGGAGTGGGCAAGTCGGCGGGTCATCAGGAAGGAGTCGCGGTCCGAGACCCGGACCCACTGGTCGACCACCGTCGGGTCGAACGTCTTGGGCCAGAAGTCCTCGCCGACGCCCTCGACGAGGTAGGGCCGCACCTCGTCCTCGGTCCCGGAGTAGATCGAGCCCTCGGGGTCCGCGCCGACGACGACGATGTCCGGGTTGCGCTCCTTGAGGTAGCGCGCGGTGCCGGTGATGGTCCCGCCGGTGCCGACGCCGACGACCAGGTGCGTGATCTTGCCGCCCGTCTGCTCCCAGAGCTCCGGCCCGGTCGACTCGTAGTGGGCCTGCGGGTTGGCCATGTTGAAGTACTGGTTGGGCTGGAACGCGCCCGGGATCTCGGCGGCCAGCCGGTCGGCGACGCGGTAGTAGGACTGCGGCGACTCGGGTGCCACGTCGGTCGGCGCGACCACGACCTCGGCGCCGTAGGCCCGCAGCAGGTCGATCTTCTCGCTGGACATCTTGTCGGGCATAACCGCGATGACGCGGTAGCCCTTGAGCCGCGCGGCGATCGCGAGGCCCGTGCCCGTGTTGCCCGAGGTCGGCTCGACGATCGTCCCGCCGGGCTTGAGGTGCCCGTCGCGCTCGGCGGCCTCGATCAGCGCCACGGCGACGCGGTCCTTGATCGAGCCGCCGGGGTTCAGCGCTTCGACCTTCGCCACGACCTGCGGAGTCAGGCCGGCCGCGATGCGGTTGAGTCGGACCAGCGGGGTGTCGCCGATCGCCTCGAGGATGGAGTCCTTGATGTCGGCGTGGGTGGCGGTGACGGACATGGTCATAGGTTGAAGGATTGGGAGGCGTTCTAAAACCCCTTCGCAGTTCCTTCGATCGCTAACCATATTGATCGCTGATCCTTCGGCAGCGCCGCGTAGACTCCGGTTCGTGCCGAACGATCCACAGACAACGCTGGACGCCACCGACCGCGCGATTCTCGAAGCCGTCAGCCAAGACGCGCGGATCACCAACCAACGGCTCGCCGAGCGCGTCGGCGTGGCGCCGTCCACGGCGCTCGCGCGGCTGCGCGCGCTGCGCGAGCGCGGCGTCGTGCGCGGCTTCCACGCCGAGGTCGATCTCGCCGCGCTCGGCCGCCCGCTGCAGGCGATGATCGCCGTGCGGCTGGCAGTGCACGCGCGCGAGGAGATCGACGCGTTCACCCGCGCAGTGCGCGCGCTCCCGGGCGTGCTGATGGTGTTCCACCTGACGGGCGTCACCGACTACCTCGTCTGGGTCGCGGCGACCGACGCGCAGGACCTGCGCGAGTTCGTCGTCGACCACCTCGCCACCCACCCGAGCGTCGCGCATGCCGAGACCTCGCTGATCTACGAGCACACGCGCGGCCCCGGCATATGGGGCGCTGCCGACGCCGCCTGAGGTAGGGTCGCCGTGATGCCGTTGCTCAGCGAACGGCCTGCCGGGGAGCAGATCTTCATCGTGCTGGTGCTGCCGGCGGCGTTCGGCGCGATCTGCGGCGTCCTGCTCGGCATCAGCGGGGCCGTCTACACGGTGCTGACGGTGTTGGGCATCCTCGGCGGGATCGCCGCCGGCTACGACCATCCGACGGCGAGCGAGGGCGCGCTGCGCGGCGTTGCCGGCGGCTCGCTCTTCGGCACGTTCATCCTGCTCGCACACGCGATCACGGGCGAGCACGCGAAAGCGAAGCTGCCCGAGCCGCACATCTTCCTGCCGATCGCCACGACGCTGATCGCGGTCGCGCTCGGCGCGATCGGCGGCGCGATCCGCGCGCGCCAGCTGCGCGCGGCGCCTCAGGTGGTCTCGTCCGGCCCGCGCTGACGCAGGAAGCGCTGGAACTCACGGGCGAGGACGTCGCCGGACGGGAGGTTGCGAGGGTCCGGGAACTCCTCGGCGTCCTCCTCCTCGGCGGCCTGCTCGAGGCGCTCGACGAACGCCTGCACGTCGGGGTCGCTCTGCACGGCGAGCGAGACCTGGCGCTCGTACTCGACCGACGCCGTCTCGAGCTCGGTGGCGTCGACCGCCACGCCGAGCAGCGCCTCGAGCTTGCGCACGAGCGCGAGCGCGGCCTTCGGGTTCGGCGCGGCGGCGACGTAGTGCGGCACGCTCGCCCACAGGCTCGCGGTCGGAATCCCGGCGTCCTGGCAGGCCGACTGCAGCACGCCGACGATGCCGGTCGGCCCCTCGTAGTTCGTGGGACGCAGGTCGAGGCGCCCGACGAGGCCCTCGTCGGAGGACAGGCCGTTGACCGGCACCGGGCGGGTGTGCGGCACATCGGCCAGCAGCGCGCCGAGCGTCACGACCATCTGCGTGCCGATCGCCTCGGCGAGCTCGACGACGCTGGCG
>VAYD01000120.1 GCA_005883905.1 Actinomycetota bacterium | reverse complement strand
GACCGGCTGAGCTACCCGCTGACCTACTGGAACGCGTATGGGGCGCTGGCGGCGGTCGGTGCCGTGCTGGCGGCGGGCATGGGCTCGGATCCGCGTGCGCCCGTGGCGGTCCGGGCGCTGTGCGGCGCGGCGGTCGTGCCGCTGGCGGACGCCGTGTACCTGAGCCTGAGCCGCGGCACGTGGCTGGCGCTCATGGTCGGCGCCGTGGTGCTGGTCGCCCTCGGCGCGCATCGCGGCTCGCTGCTCCTGACCGTCGGCGTCTCGGGCACGGCCGCGACGCTGGCGATCCTGGGCGGGCCGGTCGTCCCGCTCGCGGCCGCCGCGGGCGGCGGGATCGCCGTGATCGCGGCGGGGCGGGCGTCGCCGCTGTTCATGCAGGCGCTGCGTCGGGTCGTGTGGCCGCTGCTGATCGCGCTCGCCGGGCTCGCGGTGGTCGCGGCGCTGGTCGGCTACGCCGTGAAGGCCGACGCCGTCGAGGGTCACAGCGACCGCGCGCTGCGATCGGCCAGGGGCTTCGTCTCGCGCCAGTGGCAGGACTTCCTGCGGCCGACGACCGGCGTCGAGCAGGGCCGGGCGCGCCTCACGACGGCGAAGGGCACGCGCTCGGACCTCTACCGCGTGGCGTTCGACGGCTTCGAGGCCAACCCGCTGCATGGCGACGGCGCCGGCGGCTTCACCGTTCGCTGGATGCAGCACAGGAGCGTCTACGAGCAGGTCCGCGACGCGCACTCGCTTGAGCTCGAGACGCTCGGCGAGCTCGGCGTGGTGGGCGGGCTGCTGCTGCTCGGGTTCCTCGTGACGATCGGGTGGGCCGCGGTGACGTCAAGGATCCGGCCGGGCGCGCTGCCGCGTTCGCATGCAGCCGCGGTCGGCGCGGCGTGTTCGGTGTGGGTCGCGCACTCGGCGGTCGACTGGGACTGGCAGATGCCCGCGCTGACCGGGTGCGTGCTCGTCCTGGCGGCCACGCTGTACCCCGTCGGCCGGCGCCGGCGGACCGGCGTGGGCTCGCCCGAGGGTTGATACCTTCGCTCGCGGGCATGGGCGAGGCACCTCGGTACGCGACGCTGCGGGACTACCTGCGCGTCCTGCGGGAGCAGCGGATTCTGATCGTCGTCATCGCGGCGGTCGTCGCCGGGGCTGCGCTGTTCCTCGCCGACCGCCAGGACCCCATCTACGAGTCCGAGGCCTCGGTCCAGTTCCTCGACACCAACGTCGACACCGGCTTCCTGGGCGCGACCCTGCCGGCTGAGGCGACGCCTGATGCGCGTGCGGCGACCGCGGCGCAACAGGTCGGTCAGCCGGAGACGCTCGCTCGCGTCCGCCAGAAGCTGAAGACGAAGGAATCGATCGGGCGGCTGCGCAGCGCGCTGTCGATCAGCACCGAGTCGCGGACCAATCTGGTGGTCATCCAGGCGCGTTGGGGCAACGCGAAGTTCGCCGCGGACCTGGCCAACGCCGTCGCCGCGGAGTCTCGGCGGATCTCCCTACCGGACGGCACGCAGGCTGCTGAGGGCCTCGCTGAAGCGGCTCGGCAACTCGCGCACCGACAAGCTGACCCAGCTCCAGTATCAGGCGCAGCTCGTCAAGCTCGACACGCTGTCGCGGTTCGTCTCGCCGTCGAAGGTGACGGGGACCGCGGTGCCGTCGGCGGGCCCGGTCTCGCCGCGGCCGGTCCGCGACACGCTGCTCGGCCTCGTCCTCGGCCTCACGCTCGGCGTGCTCGCAGCGTTCCTGCGCGACGCGCTGGACCGCCGGCTGCGCTCGGCGAGCGAGATCCGCGATGAGCTCAGGATGCCGCTGCTCGGCCACATCCGCCGTGACGTGCTTGCGCGCACGCTCGTCACCGAGAACGGCCGCAAGCGCCTGACCGAGGCCGACCTCGAGGGCTTCCGTGTGCTGCGGACGAACCTCGACTTCCTCGACGTGGACTCGCCGGTGAAGACGGTGCTCGTGACGAGCCCGCTGCCGGCCGAGGGCAAGTCGACGGTCGCCACCTCGCTGGCGAGCGCGTACGTGCTGGCCGGCAAGCGCACGCTGCTGGTCGAATGCGACCTGCGCCGCCCGACGATGGCCAAGCGCCTGGGCTGCGAGCCGGGCCCGGGCCTGTCGGACTACCTCGTCGGCCAGGCGACGCCATCAGAGGTCGTGCAGAAGGTGCCGCTGACGCCGGACCCGGAGAACGGCACGGGTGCGCCGACGCTCGTGGCGATCACGGCCGGCTCGCCGACGCCGCGCCCGGCGGAGCTGCTCGCGTCCAAGCGCTTCGGCGCGTTCCTCGATCAGGTGCGCGAGGCCTACGACGTGGTCGTGCTCGATGCGACGCCGCTGCTGTCGGTCGGCGATGCGCTGCAGCTCGTCCCGCGCGTCGACGGCGTCGTGCTGTGCGTGCGCGCCGAGCAGACGACGCGCGAGCAGGCGCGCGCCGCGCGCCAGGCGCTCGAGCATTTCCCCGACCGCCCGACCGGCGTGGTCGTGACCGGCGTGAAGCCGGGCCACGAGCTGGACTACGGCTACTACTCGTACGCCTATGCGCCCGCCGGCCATTGAAGTCGTCATCGCGCACCGCAACAACGTCCCTGCGCTCACCCGGCTGCTGAACGCCCTGCGCGAGCAGACGCTGCCGTGCGCCGTCTGCGTCGTCGACGACGCGTCGACCGACGAGTCGCCGGAGGTGATCCCGCAGCGGTTCCCGGAGCTGCACTATGAGCGCCTGAACGAGAACGTCGGCTTCAGCCGCGCCAACAACCACGGCATCCGCACCTCGGCGGCGGACTGGGTCGTGCTGCTCAACAACGACACGGTCCCGGACCCGAACTTCGTTGCGGCACTGCGCGACGCCTGGGAGGCGACGGGCGCCGACATGGTTGCGGCGACGCTGCGTAGGCCTGATGGCACGATCGACTCGGCAGGGATCGAGGTCGACCGCTCGCTCGTCGCGTTCGACCTGCTGCACGGGCGCCCGTACGACCCGGCGGCGATCGCGCAGCTGCAGCCGCTGGCGC
This sequence comes from Actinomycetota bacterium, assembly GCA_005883905.1. Classification (GTDB taxonomy): domain Bacteria; phylum Actinomycetota; class Thermoleophilia; order Solirubrobacterales; family Solirubrobacteraceae; genus AC-49. The sequence goes on along the minus strand of VAYD01000120.1, from coordinate 4,081 downwards.
CGTGCGCCGGCGCCGGCGCGTACCGCCGCGACGTGCTGCTCGACGTCGGCGGCTTCGACGAGGCGATGTTCGCCTACCTCGAGGACGTCGAGCTCGGCATCCGGCTGCGCATGGCGGGCGCGCGCTGTGCGGTGGCGCCCAGCACGTTCGCCTGGCACGAGCACAGCGCGTTCTGGGGCTCGGGGTCGGCGCGCAAGAACGAGCGCATGGGCCACAGCCGCGGCTACCTCGTCTGGAAGTACCGGCGCGACCTCAGCGCCGCGGAGCGGCTCCGAGGCCATGTGATCGACGCGGTGGTGTATAGCGGCCAGGTCGCAATCGACCGCAACGCAGGGGCCGTCCGTGGCCGCGCGAAGAGCGCCGCGCAGCGCGCGCGCCTGCGCCCACCGCCCCGGCACGACGGGTTCGCGCTCGTCCCGCGCGCCGAGCTGTCCGCGGGCGCAGCGCTGCGGCGCAGGCTCGGGCGCCGGCTGCCGTCGGCGGCCTGACCGACGGCTCCGCCGCGGGCAGCCCGCACAGCCCGGTGCCGCGCAGGATCTGCGCGATCGCGCAGAAGACCGGCCGCGGCGCGAAGCCGCCGGACGCGGTCGGCGTCGGCATGACGAACCCGAAGCCAGCGGGCACGTCGACGTCGGTGTGGAACACCACTGCGTCGACGGCGCTCGAGCGCGGCAGTGCCGGGTCGGCGCGGTCCATCGCCTCGAACGAAGACACCACAACGTCGCGCTGTTGCGCCTCCGTGAACACGTATTGGCCGTGGCCGCGGTTCGCAGTCGAGGCGCCGAGCTCGTCGGCGACCAGCCGTGCGCGCAGCGGCCCGAGCGCTGCGTCTACCTGCGCGAACGCGTCGCGGAACGGCCCGGCGTCGGGCTGCTGCGGGTAGGGATGGAAGCTGAGGCCGTCTGCGGCGGCGATCGTCCCGTCGCGCGCGAGCGCTGCCGCGAACGGCTCGATCGGCATCGCCAGCGCACCGACCAGGACGCGCATCGCCGGGTTCGCGCGCCGCACCGCGGCGATCGCGTCGCGCGCGAGCGCGCCGTACGCGGCGGGATCCGGGTCGCGCCAGTAGTAGGCGAGGTTCGGCTCGTTCCAGATCTCGATCGCCGCCGACAGCGGGTAGCGGCGCGCGACCGCCGCCGCGTACGCCGCATAGTCCGCGCGGTGCGACGCACTCGGTCCCGTGAGGCACTCCTGGCCGGACTGGAGCAGGCGCAGCGGCCGCGGCGGGCAATCGCCAGGATCGTCGACCGCCCAGCGCGGCGAGGCCTGGATCGCCCAGATCGGGCGGATGCCGACCGCGGTGTAGGCGCGGTAGCGCTCGTCCCACTTGCGCCAGTCGTACCGACCGCCGGAGCGCGCCTGCGTGAACGCCCAGTTGAGCGCGACGCGCACGAGCGACGAGCCGAGCCCCGCGCCGATCGCCGCGGCCTGTGCGGGCAGAGCGACGCCGAGGCCGACCGAGCCCTCGTTGAAGCCCGCGGGGAGGTGGCCATCGACGCGCGCGAAGAGGCGCCGCCCGGAGACATGCGCCGGCAGCGGGCGCAGGGGGGACATGACCGGGAGCGCACCGTCGGGGCCCGCCGCGTCCGCCGGCGGGCAGGCCGGCTGCGCCCCCGCGCCGCAGTCCCACGCGGCATGCGCCGCCTGCGCCGCCCACAGCGATGCGAGCACGACGACGAGCGCGACCAAACGGTGTCCCCCACCGGTCACGCCGCGGAACGCTACGGTGCGCGCCCCGCACGCGCAAACACCAATGGACCTGTCGATCGTCATCCCCACGCGCGACCGCCGCGAGCGCCTGATCGCGACGCTCGACGCGCTTGACCGCCAGCGCCTGGACGGCGCACAGGCCGAGGTCGTGGTCGTCGACAACGGGTCCTCGGACGGAACGCCGGCTGCCCTGCGCGAGCGCGCGGGGACGCTGCCGCTGACCGTCCTGTCCGAGCCGCGCGAGGGCGCCTCGTTCGCCCGCAACCGCGCGCTCGAGCACGCCCGCGCCGCGGTCGTGCTGCTGCTCGGCGACGACATGGTGCCCGAGGACGACGGCCTGCTCGCCGGTCACATCGCGCTGCACGGCGAGCATGCTGGAGCGGGCTACGCGGTGCTCGGCCGTGTCCGCTGGGCCGAGCCGGTCGACCCGTTCATGCGCTGGCTGGAGACCGCGGGCTTCCAGTTCTCCTTCGACCACATCGCCGCGGGGCCGGTCGATCCCGCCGCATACCTGTACTCCTCGCACGCGTCGCTCGCCGCGCACGCGCTGCGCGACGCCGGCGGGTTCGACGGCGAGCGCTTCCCGTACCTGATGGAGGACACCGAGCTCGGCATCCGCCTGCGGCGGCGCGGCCTGCGCCTCGAGTACCACCCGGAGCTCGGCGTGCGCCATCACCATCCCCAGACGCTCGACGGCTACCCCCGCCGCATGGAGGCGATCGGCGCGGCCGCGCGGCGCCTGCGCGAGCTCCATCCGGGCGAGGCGCCGGCGCAGATCACGGCGCCCGGCTGGAAGGGGCCGCTCTACGGGCCCGCGGCCGTGGTGGGGCGCGGCCTGCTCGGCGCGGGTGCGCACGGGCGGTTGCGCGAGCGCGCGTGGGGGGCCATCCTGATGGCCGCCTACGTGCGCGGTTGGAAGTCCACCTGAGAACCGGCGCATCACTGCGAGCGCCTTAGCATCCTGCCGACGCCATGGACGCCGTGACCGTCACTACCAACGATCGCGAGCACCTCGAGCGATTCCTGGCCGACGAGCTGCTGATGGGCTCGTTCGACCGCGTGATCGTGGTCGACAACGCCAGCGACGACGGATCCCCGGATCTGGCGCGCGACGCCGGCTGCGTGGTCGTGTCAAAGCGGCGGGGCGGCTACGGCGAGGCCATCAACGCCGGTGCGCGCCAGGCGCGCGGTGACTTCTTCGCGGTTCTCAACGCCGACATCCGGTTCCTGTCGGCCGACACGGTGCCGCGCCTGGCCCATCACTTCATGCACCCGCAGGTCGGGATCGTCGCTCCGGCCCTCGAGCTCCTCGATGGGCGTCTGCAGGACTCCGCGCGCCGCACCCCGACACCGCTGAACCTCATGTGCCGCCGCTGGATCGGCGACGAGCGCGGCTGGGTGCGCCGCGGCGGCGACGTCGAGTGGACCGTCGGGGCGTTCTGGCTCGTGCGCCGGTCGGCGTGGGAGCGGCTCGGCGGGTTCGACGAGCGCTACTTCCTGTACTTCGACGACGTCGACCTCTGCCACCGCATGCGCGCGGCGGGCTTCGCGGTGCGGTTCGACCCGACGGTGCGCGCGATCCACGCGTTCGGCGCCGCCAGTCGCAAGCCGTTGACCGCGTGGGCGACGCGCCATCACGTCCGCTCCGCGGGGCGGTTCTTCAGCGAGCACCCGCGCTATCTGCTGGATCCCAGGCCCGGCAGGATCGGCCCGCCCGAGCGCCGCAGAGCACCGAGGCTGCCCGAGCGGCGCTCGGACGATCGCGCGGGTGCGGCCGCCAGGAACGGCGCGATGCCGACGCCCGCCAGGAGCCACGCGGCCAGCGCCGCGTAGCCGTCGAACGCGTTGCTCGGGTACAGCACGACGACGTAGGCGGCCATCGCCCCGGCCGCTGCGAGCGCCGGGCCGGCTCGCGCCGGATCGGGCGTGATCGCGGCGCGGCGGATCAGCGCGAGGGTCAGCGTCAGCAGGCCGGCGATGTAGATCAGCGCGGGGAGGATGCCCTGCTCATAGCCCACCCGCAGGTACGAGTTGTCGATGCTGAACGACCCGATGCTGACGAAGCGGCCCTGCTGCTGCTGGAGCTGGTTGGCCGTGCCGAGGCCGTGGCCCATGGGCTCCTTGCGGATCTCGCGCAGCGTCTCGTCCCACTTCGCGACACGGGCCTGGTAGGCCGCGTCGGACGTCGGGTGCAGCACGACGGTGAACTTCTTCGTCGTCTCGTTGCTGCTGCCGCCGGACAACGCGATCGCCGCGGCCGCGCCGCCGGCGATCACGATCACCGCTGCGAGCACGACGCCCAGGCGCGGCCCCGGGAAGGCGCGCCCCATCGAGTGCAGCGCCAGCACGACCGCGAGCCCGATGACCGCAG
>VAYD01000119.1 GCA_005883905.1 Actinomycetota bacterium | reverse complement strand
CGCCTGCACCACTTCAAGAACGAGCACTACTGGCACGGCATCACCAACACGGTCGCCGACCACGTCCTGCACACCGCGCCGGATCAGAGAGACGTGCCGCGCTCGCGCACCGCGCGCACGCTCCAGTCGCTGTAGCCGCCCTCGTAGGAGCGGACCTCGAGGTCGCGCACCTCCACGATCCGGTCCGCGATGCGATCGAGGAAGTAGCGGTCGTGGGAGACCGCGATCACCGTGCCGTCGAACGCTTCGAGGGCGCCCTCGAGCACCTCGACCGAGTCGATGTCCAGGTGGTTCGTGGGCTCGTCGAGCAGCAGGCAGTTGGCGCCGCCGAGCATCAGCAGCAGGCAGCGCAGCCGCGTGCGCTCGCCGCCGCTCATCGACGCGATCGGCCGGCGGACCTGCTCGTAGTCGAACAGGAACCGCATCAGGTGGCGCACGGCGGTCTCCTCGGTCATCGGCTGCGCGGCGCGCACCACGTCGAGCGCCGTCCGGTCGCCGGGCAACTCGGTCGCGGTCTGTGTCAGGTGGTCGAAGACGATCGTCGGGCCGGCCCAGCGCTCGCCTGACGTCGGTGCGAGCTCGCCTGCGAGCAGGCGGACCAGCACGGTCTTGCCCGCCCCGTTGGGACCGATCACACCGACGCGCTCGCCCCGCATCACTGTCAGGTCGACATCCGCCAGGACCGGGTCGAACTCCACGTCACGAAGCTCGACGACGCGCTCTCCGCCGCGCATCGCGCTGCGCAGCGCGAGCCCCATCTTGCGCCGCTCGAACACCGGCCGGTCGACCTTGTCCATGCGGTCGATCTGGCGCTGCTTGTTGCGCGCGCGGATGATGTAGCGCTTGTCCTCGGTGCGGTGCGCGAGGTCCTTGAAGCGCCGGATCGCGTCCTCCAGCCGCGTGATCTCCTTCTGCTGGGTGACGTACTGCTGGCGCTGGCGGACGAGCTCGAGCTCGCGCGCCACCGCGTAGGCCGAGTACGTCCCAGGCCAGACGCGGATGCGCCCCCCGTCGAGCTCGGCGATCGCGGTGACCGTCTCGTCGAGGAGGTAGCGGTCGTGGCTGACCATCAGCACCGCGCCGGGCTCGGACCGCAGCAGCTCTTCCAGGCGCGTGCGCCTGCTCACGTCCAGGTGCGCCTCGGGCTCGTCGAGCAGCAGGACATCCGGGCGCCGCACGAGGCACGCCGCCAGCGCGACGAGCTTCGCCTGGCCGCCGCTCAGCCGCCGCGTCTCGACGTCGAGGATCGCGTCCGGCAGGCCGAGGTCGCGCAGGATCCGCAGCCCCTCGCCCTCGACGTCCTCGGCGCCAACCTCGGCCACGAGCCCCGCTTGGCGCTCGAGCAGCCGGCCCATGCGCTTGAGGTCCTTCGCCAGCTCCGGATCGGCGAGCCGCAGCTCGACGTCCTCGAGCTCCGCCGTGCGCGCGGCGTGCTCGGGCCGGGCGTCGACGATCCACTCGCGCACGGTGCGGTCGTCCCCTGTCACGAGCTGCGGCAGGAACGCGACGACCGCCCCGCGCCGCAGCGTCACGCTGCCGCCGTCGGCCGTCTCCAGCCCGGCGAGCATGCGCAGCAGCGTCGACTTGCCGGCGCCGTTGGGCCCGATCAGGCCGACCCGGACGCCCTCGGTGACCTCGAGCGAGGCGCCTTCGAGGATCCGCCTGCCGCCGAAGGACTTGACGACGTCGTTGAGCTGGACCGCCACGGCCATGTGCTGAGTATGTCGCGGTAGATCGCCGCCGCCTGCGGATCGGGCTCCACGACCTCCGCGATGCGCAGCCGGCCGATCGCGGCGTCGAGCGACTCGATCTCGCCGAGCGCCTTCAGCCCGAGCAGCGCCGCGCCGAAGCCCGAGCCCTCGCGGCGCTCGGGGAAGCCGATCGGCCGGCCCAGGACGTCGGCCAGCAGCTGGCGCCAGAACGCGCTGCGCGCGAACCCGCCGGTGGCGCGGATCTCGCGCACCTGCTGGCCCGCCGCTTCGAGCGACTCGAGCACGAGATTCAGCTGCTGGCAGACGCCTTCGAGCGCCGCGCGGACGAGGTGCGCGCGACCATGCCGCCTCCGCAGGCCGATGTACGCGCCGGTCGCGCGCACGTCCCAGTGCGGGCCGCGCTCGGCCAGCAGGTAGGGCGCCATGAGGAGGCCGTCAGAGCCCGGCGGCGCGGTGCTCGCCACATCGAGCAGCTCGGCGACAGTGAGCTCCGGCGCCAGCGCCTCGTGCGCCCACTCGAGCACGACGCCGCCGTTGTTGATCGCGCCGCCGATCGCCCACCGGTCCTTCGTGAGCGCGTAACAGAACAGCCTGCGCATCGGGTCGATTGCGGGGCGCTCGACCATCAGCCGCAGCGCGCCGCTGGTCCCGATCGAGCACGCCGCGACGCCGGGGCGCACGGCACCGACGCCAAGGTTGGCCAGCGGCCCGTCGCCGGCGCCGGCGATCACGCCCTCGCCCACCAGGTCCGTCGGCGCGACGAGCTCGGCGAGCTGTGACCGCTCGACGCCCGCGAGCTCGAGCGCCTCCGGGCACCAGTCGAGCGTCGCCAGGTCGAGCAGGCCCGTGCCCGACGCGACCGACCAGTCGACGACCCATCGCCCCGTCAGCCGGTGCAGCACGAGCTCCTTCAGCCCGACCCACCGCCGCGCGGCCGCATGGATCTCCGGCTCGCGCTCGCGGAACCAGACGAGCTTCGTCAGCGGTGACATCGGGTGCAGCGGCGTCCCGGTCCGATCGTGCAGGTCCGGATGCTCGCGCTTGAGCCGCTCCGCCTGATCGGCGGCGCGCGTGTCCGCCCAGGTCAGCAGCGGCGTCAGCGGCTTGTCGTGCTCGTCGAGCGCGACAAGCCCATGCATGGCGGTGCAGCAGGACACCGTGCTCGCCTCGACCTGCTGCATCGCCCGCATCGCAGCGTCGACCACGACCTCCGGGTCCTGCGCGGCCGGATCCATGTCCGGGTAGACGATCTCCGCGTGGTCCAGGCGCTCACCGGCCGCGTCGAACACCGTCGCCTTCGCGGCTGTCGTCCCGACGTCCAGCCCGAGGACGGTCACCGGCTGACGCGCAGGAATGCGCGGCCGGTCCTGCTGCCCGAGCGAACCGTCACGCGGACGCGTCCGGCGTGCGAGAACCGGACGCTCAGCCGCGCCACCCCTGTCGCGTTCGTCCGCGCGCGCCTCCCTGCGACCCGCACGACCGCGCCCTTGACCGCGGGTCGGACGCTGATCGTCAGCCGCACACGCTTGCCGGCCCTCACCCGCTGCGGCGTCACGTTCACCGCGAGCGGCGGCGGCTTGCAGGTGGCGCTCGTCTTCCCGGTGCGCGTGACCGTCACGGCGACCTCTGGGGCGCAGGCGCGCACGCGCAGCAGCCGGTCGCCCTTCGCCGACGTGATCATCCCGCCCTGCACCTGGGCTGCGTACCCGCTCGGATACACGCGCGCCGGCAGCACGATCTCGCTGGAGCCCTTGCCCGCAGTCCAGCGCGCCTTGAACGTCCCGTCGGCGTAGGACCACGACTCCGGGGTCCCGGCGACGACCTGCGGGTAGGGCCGCACGAGCTGGTCGAGCGTGACGGTCTTGAGGTTGTCGCCTGCGGGCGGCTTCGCCGGGTCGAGCACGATCGCCTGCTTGGAGCCTGGCCCAGACGTGGTGGGGTCGTCGCAGCCGCAGTAGTGCCACTCGACCCACGACACCATGGTGCGATCTGCGCGCTGGACCATCGGGGCCAGCACGGACTTCGCGTCGGTCGCGCCGAACTCCGTCAGCAGGAGCGCCTCCTTCGTCGAGGCCACGTGGTCCAGCGCGTTCTGGAAGACGAGGTCGTCGGCCTTCGCGCAGCCGGCGTCGGGCGTGGGTGGGCTCGTCGTCTCGGCCGCCAGGCAGTAGTCGTGGAAGCTGAAGCCGACGTTCGGGTCGCCGAGCGCCTTGACGGATGTGCCGGCGCCCTGGTTGAAGAGCACGAACGGCTCGTGCCAGACCAGCCCGGTCGGATCCGCACCGCGGATCGCGGCCAGCACGCGCTTGTCGAACGCCTCGAGCTTGGCGTCGTTCGCCGGGCAACCGGTCGGGTTGATGCAGTCCTGCCACGTGCTGCCCGGCCACGGCTCGTTGAGCAGCTCGTAGCCGAGAACGCCCGGCACGTCGCGGAAACGGGCGGCGACATGTGCCCAGGCGCCGGCGTAGCTGTCCTGCAGGCCGCCGTCGTTGGCGAAGAAGTGGTCGAACGCGTGCTGGAGCGCGGGCATCAGCAGGTAGTTGTTCGGGAAGCCCGACGCCGGCTGCGCGGGCAGGCCGTCGTCCATCACGGCCCAGTCGGGCCAGCCCTCGCCCTGGAAGCGCTCGTTGTACATGTCCTGATGGAAGTCGAGCAGCGACACGATCCCGTGCGCTGCGAGCACGTCGACCGTCGAGCGGATGCGGGCGAGATAGTCATCGTCGTAGACGCCCGGCTGCGGCTCCACGGCCTTGTAGATCACGCCGAGGCGCACGACGTTGAAGCCCTGCGAGGCCAGGAACGCCGCATCGTCGTCGCCGAACCCGACGGCGTCCGGCGCGTAGGGCGGGCGCTTGTAGACCATGTTGATGCCGTGCAGGATCACGACGCGCCCTTGGTCGTCGGTGAGCCAGCGGCCGTCGTGACCGAGCCGCAGCGGCGTGTCGGCCGCGGCGGCGGGAGCCAGTGCGAGCAGCAGCGCCGCGATCCCCGGCAGCGCCCGCCTCATGCCTCCTCCTCGGCGGGCTTCCAGCCAGGACCGTGCCAGACATGGCCGGCGCGCTCGCGCCAGGACGGCGCCCGGCGGATGTCGTGCCACAGCGCGATGTACTCGTGGAACGCGACGCGCACTGGATGGAACGTCTCGATGTTCGTCGTCAGGCCGTAGCGGACGCGCTCACCCTCGGGCTCGAACGAGCCGAACAGCCGGTCCCAGATCACCAGGATCCCGCCGTAGTTGCGGTCCAGGTACTGCTCGTTGGCGCCGTGATGCACGCGGTGGTGCGATGGCGTGTTCAGCACCGCCTCCAGCGGCCGGGGCAGCCTCCCGATCCGCTCGGTGTGCAGGCCGAACTGGTAGATGAGGCTCCAGGACTGCGCGAGCAGCACCATCCACGGCGGGAAGCCGACGAGCAGCAGCGGCAGCCAGAACGGCAGGTAGGTCATCGGGACCCAGGTCTGCCGCAGCGCGGTGGAGAGGTTGTAGTGCCGGCTGGAGTGGTGGACGACGTGGCTGGCCCAGAACACGCGGTTCTCGTGCGACACGCGGTGGAACCAGTAGTAGGCGAGGTCGTCGGCGAAGAACAGCGCGACCCACACGAGCGGGTTGTGCGGGTCGAGCCTGAGCGGCGTCAGCTCGTAGAGGCCCGCGTAGATCGCCACGACGAGGAGCTTCCATGCGACGTTGATGATCACGTTGCCGGTGCCCATCGTCAGCGAGGTGCGCGTGTCGTTGCGCTCGAAGCCGACGAGGTGGTCGTCCTCGATGTGCCTGAACGAGATCGCCTCGACGACCAGCAGCAAGACGAAGAAGGGGACCGCGTAGTAGAGCACCTCGGTCATCGCCAGTCGTGCCCCACGAAGATCGGTTCCGGGTGCAACGCGACGCCGAAGCGCTCGCGCACGCCGTCTGCGATCTCGCGCGCGA
>VAYD01000118.1 GCA_005883905.1 Actinomycetota bacterium | reverse complement strand
TCGCCCCGCTCGCAGACGTCGTCGATCAGCGCGGTGACGCGGTCGCGGATGGCGTCCTCCAGGAGCGCGACCCTCCGCACGGTGAAGACCTTCTGGACGATGCCGCGGTACTTCGTGTGCTGCGGGGGGTCCATGCCGAGCATCGTCGCGCGCACCACGTCCTTCGGCATCGGCGCGACGCGCTCGTTGGGCCAGACGCTCTCGCGAGCGCTCGAGAAGCGCTCGGTGTCCTTGCTGACGAGCTCGATGTCGCTTGCCCTCGTCAGCGACCAGAAGCCCTCGCCGTCGCCGGTGGGGTTCCAACGGACGGGGCACTCCGCGCGCATGCGGGCGAACAGCTCGTGCGGAGGACCGTCGACGAACAGATCGGGGTCGAGCAGGTTCACGCTCTGCAGGTCGGTCTGGGTCACCGGCATGGGTCGGGCATCTCCTTCGGTCAGCAGGCTTGGACAAGATGTGCGACGTCACGCTCGGCCAGGGCGAGCGCGCGGACCTGATCGGCGGTACTCGAGATCTCACGCGCGAATGCCGCCCGCCGTTCCGTGAGCTCGGGGCCGGCCGGCTCCCACAGGCCGCGCGCCTTCGCGAGGCGGACCGCCGTGCGAAACAGGTCGAGCGACACGGACTCCGACGACGCGATCCGTCGCTGCAGCTGCCACTGGCGGCCGACGGCGAGGCACGCGGCGAGAAACTCGTCCTCGTCGAGCATGTCATCGGCGGGCCGGGCGGCGAGCTCGTCGGCGACCACCTCGTAGGCCTCGAGGAACGGCCTGAGGATCAGCGGGGCGACCGTCGGCTCCGGGCGTTCGCGGATCAGCGCGACCTCGTCGCGGATCTCCTCGACGAAGATGCGTCGGCGCGCGAAGAAGAACTCGAACTTGAGGAGGTCGCGCAGGCGCAGCGCCTCGCGCCCGCCTTCGTCGAGCGCATCCGCGGACTCGACGTCGCCGACGCGCGCGACGACCAGCTCCGCGATCGCGCGGCCGACCAGGAAGTGCGCGGCCGTGTTGCGGTAGAAGGCGGCGACGAGGTGCTGGCCGGGACCGATGGCCCAGACCTGCGTGCGGCCCTCGACGCAGACCACCGCATCGGCGTCCGCGAGCTCGCGCAGCGTCGCGACGACGTGCGCCCGATCGTCCGGGCGCGCGGCGCCGGCGAGCGGCGCCCCGCGGCGGGCCAGATAGGCGACGATCGGGCCCGCGTGTTCGACGAGCTCGTCGACGGTGAGCGCGCGATCCGCGGCGAGGAGGGCGAGCGTGAGGACGGCGGCGGTCGTGACCGGCGTGACGCAGTTGATCCGATGCGACACCTCGAGTGCGACGCGCTCGATCTCGTGGCCCCGGCCCTCCGGCTCGGCGGCGAGCTCGTCGAGCTTCGCCCGCAGCGGCAGCGGCTCGCCGAAGTCGATGTGGACCCGGCCGCGGGCGTCGCCCTGGCGGCGGCTGTACTCGATCAGCCACCGCAGGTCCTCGGGTCGCTTGAGCCGGCCGGCCGACTCGGCGACCATCATCGGGACCTCCTGCAGGCCGTCCCAGACGATCGAGACGGGCACGAGCAGGACGTCGTCGCGGTCATCGCCCGCGACCGCATCGCTCAGGTAGCGAAGGAGCCCCAGACGCGGAGGGCGCAGCTTCCCGGTGCGAGTCCGGCCGCCTTCGATCGACCACCCGAAGTCGGCCCTGATGCGGACGAGGTGCGCGAGGTACTGCCGCAGCACGACGCGGTAGACCGGATCGTTCTGGATGTTGCGTCGGACGAAGATGAGACCGGTTCGGCGGGCGATGTCGCCGAACGGCCAGAAGTCCAGGTTCGCACCGCCGATGGCGAAGTAGGGCGGAAAGCCGGCGCGGTCGAGGGCCATCGGCAGCGCCCACGTGTCGAGATACGACCGATGCGACGGCAGCCACACGAGGGTGTGCTGCTCGTCGAGCCGGCGCAGCCGCGCGAGCGCCTGCTCGTCGGCGTGAAGCTCGTAGCCGCGCAGCAGCCAGGCCCCGAAGCGCCGCCAGGCGGCGATGGGCACGCGGTCGTGGCGCGCCGCGAGCTGGGCGAGGCCCTCCATCGCCTCGCGGCCGACGTCGTCCCAAGGCCGATCGAGCCGTGCGGCGAGGTCGCGCAGAGAGGCCTGGAACCGCGGGTCGTCGATCACGCGGTCCAGTCAAGCACACATGAGACACACTGTCCAGACACAGCGTGCTACGATGCCCGGCATGACGGCTACGACAGCACCGCTCCAGCACGGGCGGCTCGGAGTCGAGGACCCGGCGACGGGACGGCTCATCCAGGAGGTCCCGGTCGCGAGCGGCGACGCCGTCCGCGAGATGGCCTCGGGCGCCAGGCAGGCCCGGCGGGCGTGGGCGGAGGCGGGCTTCTCCGCGCGTGCCGAGGTGTTCGCCGCCGCGAGGCGATGGCTCATCGCCAACCAGGACCGCGTCCGGGGGGTCATCTGCTCGGAGACGGGCAAGACCCACGACGACGCGCAGGTCGAGGTGACCGTCGCCGCGCAGAGCTTCGCGTTCTGGGCTCGACACGCCGAGAAGTACCTCGCCGACGAGCGCCGGCGCACCGCCTCGCCGCTCGCCTTCGGCCGGCGCGTGACCATCCGCTACGCGCCGGTCGGCGTGGTCGGCGTGATCGGCCCGTGGAACTACCCGCTCGTCAACGCCTTCTGCGATTGCGTCCCGGCGTTGATGGCGGGCAACGCGGTCATCATGAAGCCGTCGGAGGTGACGCCGCTGACCGGGCTGCTCTGCAAGGAGATGATGGACGCCGCCGGCGCGCCGCCCGGGGTGTTCGAGCTGGCCGTCGGCGCCCGCGAGACGGGCGAGGCGCTCGTCGACGAGGTCGACTTCGTCATGTTCACCGGCTCGACGCGCACCGGGCAGGCGGTCATGGAAAGGGCCGCCCGGACTCTGACGCCGGTCTCGCTCGAGCTCGGGGGCAAGGACCCGATGATCGTCTGCGCGGACGCCGACGTCGAGCGGGCGGCCAACGCCGCCGCCTACTACGGCCTCAACAACGCGGGTCAGGTCTGCATCTCCGTCGAGCGCGTCTACGTCGAGGCGCCGATCTACGACGAGTTCGTCGGCCGGCTCGTCGAGAACGTCAAGGGGCTGCGGCAGGGCCCTCCGACCGCGCCGGGCGAGTCGGAGGTCGGGGCGATCACCAGCCCGCCGCAGGTCGAGATCATCGACGCTCACGTGCGCGACGCCCGCGACAAGGGGGCGTCGGTCCTCACGGGCGGCCGGGCGCGCAACGGTGACGGGCGGTTCTACGAGCCTACGGTGATCGTGGGCGTCGACCACACCATGGCGTGCATGCGCGACGAGACGTTCGGCCCGACGATCCCGGTCATGCGGGTCGCCGACACGGAGGAGGCCATCCGGCTGGCCAACGACTCGCGCTACGGGCTGCAGGCGAGCGTCTTCAGCCGCGACCGCAGCAAAGCTGCGGCGATCGCGCGCCGCCTGGAGTGCGGTGCGGTCTGCATCAACGACGCCCAGGTCAACTACACGGTCTTCGACGCGCCGATGGGCGGGTGGAAGACCTCGGGCGTCGGCTCCCGGCACGGTGCCGGGGGCATCCGCAAGTACTGCAAGACGCAGACGATCGTCGGCTCGGGTCCGCCGCTGAAGCGCGACCTCCACATGTTCCCGTACACGCCGAAGCGCTCCCGCCTGCTCGCCGCGTTCGCGAAGCGGGTCTACGGGCGCTGAGACAGGAGGCGCCGTGCCTGGAACCGCATCGCGCACGTTCGACGAGCTGATCAAGGACGACCGCGTCCACGGCTCGCTGTACACGGACCGGGAGATCTACCAGCGGGAGCTGGAGCGCATCTGGTATCGCACGTGGGTCTACGTCGGACACGTCAGCGAGGTGCCGCAGCCCAACGACTACGTGCTCAAGTCGATCGGGCCCCAGCAGGTGATCATGACCCGCGACCGGCACGGCGAGATCCACCTGCTGCTCAACCGCTGCGCGCACCGGGCCAACCAGGTCTGCGATGCGCCGCGCGGCAACTCGAGCGCGTTCCGCTGCCCGTACCACGGGTGGACGTTCGCCAACACCGGCAAGCTCCTCGGCTATCCGTTCAACAGCGGGTACGGCGGAACGGAAGCCAAGAAGTCGCTCGGCCTCGGGCGCGTCGCCCGCGTCGGCATCTACCAGGGCTTCGTGTTCGGCTCGTTCGCCGAGGACGGCCCGACCCTGCTCGAGCACCTGGGGCCCGCGCACGAGGCGTTCGACCGGCTCGTCCGCCTGTCGCCCGAGGGCGAGGTCGAGCTGACCGCGGGGTGGGTCAAGCACAAGGTCAAGGCGAACTGGAAGATGCTCGTCGAGAACGAGACCGACGGCTACCACCCGCAGTTCGTGCACGCCTCGATCTTCAGCGTCGCCAAGAGCGGCATCGGCGACCTCTACGGGGAGAAGTCGACAGCGGTCAGCCGCGACCTGGGCAACGGCCACACCGAGAACGACCTGCGGCCCGAGTTCCGCCGCACCGGCCGGCCGATGGGCTGGTTCGGGACCTCGCCCGATCGCCTCCCCGACTACGTCGCCAAGATGCGCAAGGCCTACGGCGAGAAGGCCGAGGAGATCATGATCGACGGCTCGCCGCACGTCATGCTCTTCCCGAACCTCTTCATCGCGGAGATCCAGCTGTTCGTCATCCTGCCCACCGCGGTCGACGAGACCGTGCAGCACGTCACCGCGGCGCAGTTCAAGGGCGCGCCCGACCTCAACCGCAGGATGCTGCACCAGACGATCGGCTCGGTCGGGCCGGCGGGGTTCCTGCTGGCCGA
>VAYD01000117.1 GCA_005883905.1 Actinomycetota bacterium | reverse complement strand
GCGCGGTCCTCTCGCTGCAGGACGTCACGTACCGCTACCCCGGCACCACGCGCGACGCGCTGCGCGCGGTGTCGCTGGACGTGGCCCCGGGAGAGTTCGTTGTGCTCGCCGGCCTGTCGGCGTCGGGCAAGTCGACCGTGCTTCGCGCCGCCTCCGGCCTGGCCCCGCACTTCCACGGCGGCACGTTCGCCGGCCGCGCCGTCGTCGGCGGCATGGACACGCGGGAGCACGGCCCCGGCGAGATCGCCGCGGTCGCCGGGACGCTGTTCCAGGACCCGGAGACGCAGTCGGTCATGACGACCGTCCGCGCCGAGCTCGCGTTCCCGCTGGAGAACCGCGGCTGGCCGGCCGGCGCGGTCGCGCGCGGGGTGGAGGAGGCCGCGCTGGCGCTCGGCATTGAGGCGCTGCTGGACCGGGCCACGCCGCACCTGTCCGGCGGCGAGCTGCAGCGCGTCGCGCTCGGGGCGGCGCTCGCCGGCCGGCCGCGGATCGTTCTGCTCGACGAGCCGACATCGCAGCTCGACCCGGTGGCGGGCGACGAGCTCGTGTGGCTGCTGCGGCGACTCAACGAGGAGTGGGGGACGGCGGTCGTCCTGGCCGAGCACCGGCTGGAGCGCTGCCTGGCCCACGCCGACCGTGTCGTCGTCCTCGAGGACGGGGCGATCGCGTGCGACGCGCCGCCGTCCGACGCGCTCGCATGGGCGGGCGAGCGCGCGCCGGTGCTGCAGACCCCGGCTGCGCGGCTGTTCGCGCGCGCGGGGCTGCGCCCGCCGCCGGCGTCGGTGCGCGACGCGCGGGCGACGCTGCGCGGCCATGGGCTGATCGACGAGGAGCCCGCGGCGGTGCCGCCGGCGGCGCCCGCCCCACAGCGCGGCAGGCGACGCGACGCCGCGCTCGCATTCGACGGCGTCTGGCACGAACTCCGCGGCGGCCGCGCGATCCTGCGCGGCGTCGACCTCGTCGTCGAGCCCGGCGAGCGCGTCGCGCTGATGGGCCGCAACGGCGCGGGCAAGTCGACGCTGCTGCGCCACGCCGCCGGCCTGCTCGAGCCCACGCGCGGGCGTATCCGCACCGCCGGCCGCGTCGGGCTGCTGCTGCAGTCCCCCGGCGACTATCTCGTCCACGAGCACGTGCGCGACGAGGCGAGCTCGCAAGCGCTCGAGGTCGTCGGCCTGACCGACGTCGCCGATCGCCATCCGCGCGATCTCTCGGGCGGGCAGCGCCAGCGGCTGGCGCTGGCGATCGTGATGGACGGGGCGCAGCCGCCGGCCTGTCTCTGCCTCGACGAGCCGACGCGCGGCATGGACCGGGCCGCCAAGGGCGAGCTCGCCGATCGCCTGCACGCGCTCGACGCGGCCGTGATCGTCGCCACGCATGACCCGGAGTTCGCGGTCGCCGTCGCCGAGCGGGTCGTGCTGCTCGCCGACGGCCGCGTGATCGCCGACGGTCCCGCGCGCGAGGTGCTCGCCGGCGGCTGGTACTTCGCCACCGAGACCGCGCGCGTCCTCGGCGGCCTGGGCGGCGCGCTGACGCCGGAGGAGGGCGCTGACCTGCTGCGCGGGCGCCTGGTGACGGGAGTGGCGCCGTGAGCTGGGCCGCCGCCGCGTTCTCGATCCTGGCTCTGGCGCTGGCGGTGGGCTATGGGTGGTACGAGCGTACGCGGCCGCCCGCGCGGCTGGTGGCGATGGTCGCCACGATGGCGGGCCTCGCCGCGCTCGGGCGCATCGCGTTCGCGCCGCTGCCGAACGTCAAGCCGACGACGGACATCGTGATCCTCACGGGCTACGTGCTCGGCGGCCCGCCGGGGTTCGCGGTCGGGGCGACCGGCGCGCTCGCCTCGAACGTGGTCTTCGGACAGGGCCCGTGGACGCCGTGGCAGATGGCCGCCTGGGGTCTGTGCGGGCTGCTCGGCGCAGCCTTGGGAGCGGCGACCGGGCGCCGCGTGCCGCGCGTACCGCTCGCGCTGTTCTGCGGCGCGATGGGGCTCCTGTTCGGCGCGATCATGGACCTCTCGACGTTCACGACGTTCTCGGGCGGGCACACGCTCGCCCAGTACCTCGCGATCAGTGCCACCTCATTGCCGTTCAACGTCGCGCATGCCGTCGGCAACGTCGCCTTCTGCCTGGCCTTCGGGCCGGCGCTCGTCCGCGCGCTGGAGCGCTTCCGCGCGCGCCTGAACATCACCTGGATCCCGGTGGAGGTCTCGAGACCGTGAAACGCGTCGTGCCCCTGCTCATCGCCGTCCTCGCCCTCGGCGCGCTCCCGGCGTCGGCATCGAACCGCTCGAGCGCGCGCTCGGGAGCGCGCTGGCTCGCGGCGCACGTGCACGGCGGCGGCGGGTCGGCGGCGGACACGCTCGTCGCGATGCGAGCCGCGGGCATCCTGTCGGCGCGAGGCGCGCGCAGCCGCGCCGCCGACCTGCGCCGCGGCGCGCGGGCCTACGTCACAGGCGCGGGGCAGGCGGCGAAGCTGATCCTCGGCCTGGCGGCGGCGAACAGCGGCAGCGCGCGCTGCGCGGGGAGCCTCGACCTGCGGATCGCGATGGGCCGCGACTACTCGGGCGGGCGCTACGGGCGCAACGCCTTCGACCACGGCCTCGCGCTGCTCGCGCTGCATGCGCTGCGCGAACGCGCCCCGGCCGCGTCGATCAGCTTCCTGCGCGGCGTCCGCGGAGGCGGCGGCTGGAACGTCCTGTTGCGTCCCGGCGGCCCTGCCGACGACGTCTCCTCGACCGCGATCACGATCCTCGCGCTGCGCGCCTCCGGGGTGCCGCGCTCGAGCCGCACCCTGCGTGCCGCGCTGTCGTGGATGGTCCGCCAGCGCACCCGCTCCGGCGGCTTCGCCCTCGGCCGTCGCGATCGCAACGAGGCGAACTCGACCGCGCTGGCGATCGAGGCAGAGCGCGCAATGGGCCGCTCGGACCGCCGCGCCGCGCGCGTGCTGCGCGGCCTGCAGCGCGGCGACGGCTCGTTCCAGTACACGGCCGACGACTCGGGCAGCCGGGTGATCGCCTCGACCGAGTCGGTGATCGCGCTGTCCGGCCGGATCCCGCCGGTCGCGCGGGTGCACCGCCGTCCTTCGCGCTGCCGCTGAGGCCAACGTCGCGACAGGGCGAACACCTGATCGGATAACTTGCCGCGCCTCGCTATGAGGATCGGCGTCCCCAAGGAGACCGCTGACGGCGAGCGCCGTGTGGCGCTCGTGCCCGAAGTCGTGCGCAAGCTGTCCGGCGCGGGCCACGAGGTCGTGATCGAGGCGGGCGCGGGTGAGCAGGCGCTGCTGCCCGACGCGCTCTACACGGACGCGGGCGCGACGATCGGCGATCCCTACGGCGCCGATGTGGTCGTGCGCGTGGCGGTGCCCTCCGAGGACGAGATCGGCAAGTTGCGCGACGGGCAGATCCTGATCGGCTTCCTGGCGCCTCTGACCAAGCCCGACCTGAAGGATCGGCTGCGCGGCGCCGGCGTGCAGGCGCTGGCGATGGAGTCGATCCCGCGCATCAGCCGCGCGCAATCGATGGACGCGCTCAGCTCACAGGCGAACGTCGGCGGCTACAAGGCGGCGCTGCTCGGCGCCGAGCACTCGACGCGCTTCTACCCGATGCTGATGACCGCCGCGGGCACGATCCCGCCGGCGAAGGTGCTCGTCCTGGGCGCGGGCGTCGCGGGCCTGCAGGCGCTCGCGACCGCGCGGCGCCTGGGCGCGCAGACGACTGGCTACGACGTGCGCCCCGAGGTCGCCGAGCAGGTGCAATCGCTCGGCGCCAAGTGGCTGGACCTCGGCATCGAGGCGGCGGGCGAGGGCGGCTACGCGCGCGAGCTGACCGACGAGGAGAAGGCGCAGCAGCAGCAGGCGCTCACGGACGCGATCAAGACGTTCGACGTCGTCATCACGACCGCGCTCGTGCCGGGGCGCCCGGCGCCGAAGCTCGTCACGGCCGAGGCCGTCGAGGGCATGAAGCCCGGCAGCGTGATCGTCGACCTGGCCGGCGAGGCCGGCGGCAACTGCGAGCTGACCGAGCCCGGCCAGATCGTCGTCAAGCACGACGTCACGATCGTCTCGCCGCTGAACCTGCCGGCGACGATGCCCGAGCACGCCAGCGCGCTGTACGCCCGTAACGTGCAGTCACTGCTCGAGCTGATCGCCGGCGAGAACGGCGATGCCGACCTGAACTTCGACGACGAGATCATCGCCGGCGCCTGCATCACGAAGGAGACCACCTAGTGCTCGTCACGAACCTCGCGATCCTCGTGCTGGCGGGCTTCGTCGGCTACTCCGTCATCTCGAAGGTGCCCAACACGCTGCACACGCCGCTGATGTCGGGCACCAACGCGATCCACGGCATCGTCGTGCTCGGCGCGATCATCGTCCTCGGCTCGGGCGTCGACGGCTGGCTGAGCAAGCTGCTGCTCGTCATCGCGGTCGCCTTCGGCACGATCAACGTCGTCGGCGGCTTCCTGGTCACCGACCGGATGCTCGGGATGTTCAAAGGCAAGAAGCCCGAGAAGCCGGAGGAGCCGACGGCGTGATCATCGTCGCGACGAGCTTCGTGCAGGACACCGACTTCATCGGCGTCCTCTACATCATCGCGTTCAGCCTCTTCATCTACGGCCTGATGGGGCTGACCGGCCCGCGTACGGCGGTGCGCGGCAACCAGATTGCTGCGGTCGGTATGGGCATCGCGGTGATCGCGACGCTGCTGCTGCCCGAGCTGGGCTCGAACTGGGGCCTGATCATCCTCGGCGTCGCGCTCGGCACGATCGTCGGCGTCCCCGCGGCGCGCACCGTGAAGATGACCCAGATGCCGCAGATGGTGGCGCTGTTCAACGGCGTCGGCGGCGGGGCGGTCGCGCTGATCGCGTGGGTCGAGTTCCGCCACACCGACGGCTACGACGGCGTTGCCACCTACATCACGATCTTCAGCCTGTTCGCAGCGATCGTCGGCAGCGTCTCGTTCTGGGGCTCGAACATCGCGTTCGGCAAGTTGCAGGAGCTCCTGCCCGGGCGGCCGATCACGCTCGGCAGGCCGCAGCAGCTCGTCAACTTCGCGCTGCTTGCGATCGCCGTCGCGTGCGCCGTCGCGATCACCGCCGGCTCACATGGCCAGCTGCTGATGATCGGCCTGCTGCTGGCGGCCGCGGTGCTCGGCAACTTCGTCGTGCTGCCGATCGGCGGCGCCGACATGCCGGTCGTCATCTCGCTGCTGAACGCGTTCACCGGCCTGTCGGCTGCCGCGACGGGCATGGCGCTCAACAACACCGCGCTGATCGTCGCGGGCATGATCGTCGGCGCGTCCGGCACGATCCTGACCCGCTTGATGGCGACCGCGATGAACCG
>VAYD01000116.1 GCA_005883905.1 Actinomycetota bacterium | reverse complement strand
GCGATCGCAGCTGCAGCAGCTGCTCGACACCTATGGCAGGGCATTGACCGCCAAGCCGACGGCCGCGCAGGACGCTGCGCAGGACCCGAGCGTGCGCGGGCTGACAGCCGCCGCGGCGCTGAACCAGAGCTACAAGTACGGCGGCCCGGCGTTCAAGAACGTCTCGATCGTCAACCAGGCGCTGCTCGGCACCGAGCGCCACGACCTCTCGAAGCTGATCGCCGGCCTCGACAAGACCACGCAGGGCCTCGACCGCAACGAGGCGGCGCTGAAGGACCTGATCACGAACTTCAACACGACGATGGCCGCATTCGCATCGCACAGCGCCGACCTGAGCGCCTCGGTCCGGCTGCTCGCGCCGACGCTCAGCAATGCCGGCAAGGCGCTCACGTCGCTGAACAACTCGTTCCCGAACACGCGCCTGTTCGCGCGCGCGATCCTGCCCGGCGTCAACCAGACGGCTGCCACGATCGACGCGGCCTTCCCGTGGATCGCGCAGGCGCGCCCGCTCGTGTCGCAGAAGGAGCTCGGCGGGCTCGTGAACGACCTGACGCCCACGACCGCGAGCCTGGCGAAGCTCACCGACGAGACGCTGAAGCTCCTCCCGCAGGCCGACCTGCTCGCCAAGTGCGCGACGAACGTGATCCTGCCCACGGGCGACATCAAGATCAACGACCCGCCGCTGAGCACGGGCGCCGAGAACTACAAGGAGTTCTGGTACGCGATGGTCGGCCTCGCCGGCGAGGGCCAGAACTTCGACGGCAACGGTCTGTACGTCCGCTTCCAGCCGGGCGGCGGCGACCAGACGATCTCGAGCGGCAAGATCGGCCCGTACACGAACACCACGCTGTTCGGCAACGCGGTCGCGACGCCGATCGGCACGCGCCCGGCCTACACCGGGAAGCGGCCGCCCTACAAGCCGGACTCGCCCTGCTACAAGCAGCAGATCCCGGACGTCAACGGCGCGGCGACCGGCCCGCCCGACGGCGGCTCGACGCCGCCCGCGACCGACGCGAGCGCGCCGCTGCTGTCGCCCATCAACCCGTTCGCGAGGGCCGCCAAGTGAGGTCCGCGATCGGCAAGCATCGCTGGGACTTCGTGGCGATCATCGGCCTGTTCGTGGTCGCGCTCGCCGTCGGCGGCTACATCCTGTCCAACCAGCGGCTCTACCTCCCCAACTGGGTGCCGTTCGTCGGCTCGGACTTCGTCAAATACAAGTTCGACATGCAGACCGCGCAGTCGGTCACCCCGGGCCAGGGGCAGACCGTCAACATCGCGGGCGTCAAGGTCGGGGAGATCACGAAGGTCGATCTCGAGAACGGCCACGCGGTCGTGACGGCGTCGATCAAGCGCAAGTACACGCCGATCTACAAGGATGCCACGGCGCTGCTGCGGCCCAAGACCGGCCTCAACGACATGCTGCTCGAGCTGACGCCCGGCTCGAAGACCGCCGGCGAGCTGCCGCCGAGCGAGCACGTCCCGATCAACCAGACGCTGCCGAACATCAACGCCGACGAGATCCTCGCCGGGCTCGACGGCGACACACGCGACTACCTGCGGCTGCTGATCGCCGGCGCGGGGGAGGGCCTCAAGGGCAACGGGGACAACCTGTCGGCGGCGTTCAAGCGCTTCAGCCCCACCGGCCGCGACCTGCTGAAGATCACGAAGCTGCTCGCCGTCCGCCACGAGCACATCCGCCAGTCGGTCCACAACTTCAGCCTGCTCAGCCAGGAGCTCGGCCGCAAGGACGCCGACATCACGCGGCTGGTCGAGTCCTCGAACGTCGTCTTCAGGGCGTTCGCGGCGCAGGACGCGAAGCTGCGCGAGGCGCTCAGCCTCCTGCCGAGCACGCTCTCGGCGACCAACACGGCGCTGGCGAAGACGAACAAGCTCGGCAAGGTCCTCGGGCCGACGCTCGGCGCGCTGCTGCCCGGCGCTCGGGCCCTCGGGCCGTCGCTGGCCGCGACGCGGCCGTTCCTGCGCAAGACGACGCCCGTCATCAAGAACCAGATACGGCCGTTCGCCGTCGACGCGCAGCCCACCATCAAGCTCCTGCGGCCCGCCGCGGCCGACCTGGCGAAGGCGACGCCGAAGCTCACGACGTCGCTGGACGTCGTCAACGAGCTCTTCAACGAGTTGGCCTACAACCCGCCCGGCAGCGCCGAGGGCTACCTCTTCTACACCGCGTGGACGAACCACAACGGCGCGTCGCTGTTCGCGACCCAGGACGCGCACGGCCCGATCCGCCACGGCATCGTGCAGATCTCGTGCATCTCGCTCCAGGCGCTCCAGCGTCTCGGGCAGGTCAACCAGCAGCTCGGCACGCTCGTCGAGCTGCTGAACACGCCGCCGGCCAACCAGGTGTGCCCGCAGACCTCGCAGGCCGGCAGCGGCGTGACGCCGGCCCCGACAGCCGCCGCGCGCTCGAACCAGCTGACGACCACACCGACCACGGCGGGAGGTGCGCGCTAGGTGCAGAAGCAGGCCCCGACGCTCGGCAGGCTGCTCGTGATGGTCGGGTTCGCGCTCTCCTGCTTCGGCCTCCTGCTGTTCCTGTGGCTGGCCTTCGGCGGCCCGATCCCGCTCAAGCCGAAGGGCTACCGCTTCCACGCATCCTTCGGCGAGGCGACGCAGCTCGCCAAGGAGGCCGACGTGCGGATCTCCGGCGTGTCGGTCGGCAAGGTCAAGGACATCCAGACCGACAAGCAGACCGGCCGCAGCGACGCGACGATCGAGCTCGACTCCAAGTACGCGCCGCTGCCGAAGGACTCGCGGGCGACCCTGCGCCAGAAGACGCTGCTCGGCGAGACCTACGTGGAGCTCACGCCGGGCCACAAGACCGTCGGCACGGTCCCGGAGAACGGGGACCTTGCGGCGTCGCGCGTGTCGCCGACGGTCGAGCTCGACGAGATCTTCCGCGCGTTCGACCCCAAGACGCGCCACGCGTTCCAGGTCTGGATGGAGCAGCAGGCGGCCGGCATCAAGGGCCGCGGGCAGGACATCAACGACGCGCTCGGCAACCTCGCGCCGTTCGCCACCGACACGACGCAGCTGCTGCGGATCCTCAACTCGCAGGAGGGCGCGGTCCGCCGGCTCGTGTCGAACACGGGCGTCGTGTTCAACGCCCTGAGCGAGCGCCACGGCCAGCTCACGTCGCTGATCACGAACTCGAACAACGTCTTCAAGGTGACCGCGGCGCGCAACCAGCAGCTCGAGGGCGCCTTCCGGGCGCTGCCGACGTTCGAGGTCGAGTCGACCAAGACGGTGCGGCGCCTGACCCAGTTCGCGCACGAGACCAACCCGCTGGTCACGCAGCTGCGGCCCGCGGCGCGCCAGCTGAGCCCGACGCTGATCGACCTCAACAAGCTCGCGCCCGACCTCAAGTCGCTGTTCACCAACGTCAACCCGCTGGTCGACGCGTCCAAGAAGGGCCTGCCGGCGACGGACAAGTTCCTCAACGAGCTGCCGCCGCTCCTGGGCGCCTTCGACCCTGTGCTGCGCAACGTCAACCCGATCCTCGAGGGCCTGGGCAACTACAAGAGCGAGCTGACGGCGTTCTTCGCCAACACCGTCGCCTCGACGCAGGCGTTCACGACGCCCAAGCCGGGCGTGCAGCTGCACTACCTGCGCACGATGAACCCGATCAACCCCGAGAACTTCGCGGTGTATCCGATCCGCGTCGGGACGAACCGGCCGACCCCGTACAACTTCCCGCGGTCATTCGACAACCTGCCGCAGGGGATGTTCTCCTACGAGACGCGCCAGTGCGGCCGCGGCGACCCGGTGATCAACAACAACAACCTCGCGATCCTGCCGCAGGCGCTGCAGGACAACATCCAGAAGTACGCGTTCGGCCCGGTCGGCCAGCAGGCGCCGGCGCCGCCGTGCAAGCAGCAGCCCAAGTTCCCGTTCCAGGGCGAGACGACGCAGTACCCGCACGTGAAGGCGTCGACCGGCGCCACGGCGAGGCAGCGCGCTCGTTAGTCAACGTTGGCTAGCCTGACGTGGTGAGCCTGCCGGGGGTTCTTGGACGGATCATGCGCGCGGCCGCGCGGCGGCCGCTGCTGACGGGTCTGATCGTCCTCGCGCTGACGCTGGTCGGCGCGGCGTTCGCGCTGCGCCTGCACCCGAGCGCGCGCACCGACACACTGGTCGGCAAGAGCAGCGCGTCGTACAAGGCGACGACGGAGCTGCACTCGCGCTTCGGCGACGACCCGGTGATCGTGCTCGTGCGCGGCGATCTGCGCCGCACGGTGCTGACGGACGACCTCGAGCGCATCATCGGGCTCGAGGGCTGCATCTCCGGGCGCGCGCCGAAGAACGTCAAGCCGCGTGGCGGCAGCAACGGTCCCTGCGCGAAGCTCGCGCGGCTCGACCCGCGGCCCGTCAAGGTCGTCTACGGCCCTGGGACGTTCATCAACGAGTCGGCGGGCCAGATCGCCGACGCGTTCACGCGCCAGCAGCAGCAGAAGGCCGCCGAGGCCGACCAGGCGGGCAAGGCGGCCTACAAGATCGCGCGCTCGCGCGGGTACTCGGTCGCGCGCGCCAAGAAGTTCGAGTCCGAGGCGCGGTCGCTCGTCTACACGCAGTTCCTGCGCGACGCGTTCCGGCTCGGGCTGCAGTACAAGCTCACCGGGGTCCCGCGGATCAACGACCCGAGCTTCGTCTCGAACCTCGTCTTCGAGAACACGACCAAGCCGTGCCAGCCCAAGGCGCGCTTCGCGTACCTGTTCCCGACGTGTGGCGCGGCGCTGATCCAGGCGCGGCTGCGCCCGGACCTCAGCGACACCGAGCGCACGCAGGCTGTCTCGCTGATCCGCCAGGCCGTGCGCATGCCCGACTGGCGCCTGCGCGGCGGGCAGCAGTATGTGGTCACAGGGGCGCCGGTGGTCGTGTCGGACCTGTCGGACACGCTGGTCAGCTCGGTCAGGACGCTGCTGATCGCAGCACTGCTCGTGATGGCGCTGACGCTGGCGCTCGTCTTCCGGGCGCGCCTGCGGCTGCTGCCGCTCGCGATCGCGGTCGCGGCGGTGGCGATCACGTTCGGGGCGCTGTCGGCGGCCGGCGCGTCGCTGACGATGGCGTCGATCGGCGTGCTCCCCGTGCTGCTCGGCCTGGCGGTCGATTACGCGATCCAGCTCCAGTCACGGGTGGTCGAGGAACGCGGCGACATCGATCGGGTCGCGCGCTTGGGCGCGCCCGCGGTGGCGACCGCCGCGGCCGCGACGGCTGCGGGGTTCCTCGTGCTGCTGGTGTCTCCGGTGCCGATGGTGCGGGGGTTCGGCGTGCTGCTCGTGATCGGCATCGCGATCGGGCTGACGCTCGCGCTGACGGCCGGTGTGGCGGCTCTGAGCGCGCGGGTGAGCCCTCCTGCGGCGCTGCGCTCCGCCCGCGAGACGCTCGGCCCCGCGGTGCGCGGCGCCGGCGACCTGCTGCGCGAGAACGCGGCGGCGCGTTGGGTCCGGGCGCGGGGGGAGCATGGGTGGCGCGGCGCGCTCGGCCTGGCGACGCGCTCGCCGGCGGCTGTGCTCGGCGTGGCGGTGACGCTCGCCGTCGCGGGTTGGGCGCTCGAC
>VAYD01000115.1 GCA_005883905.1 Actinomycetota bacterium | reverse complement strand
GCTGCAGGTCGCGCGCCCCGACGGCATCTGCCTGACGGACGGCTTCCCGGTGCCCGACTTCGGGTTCGAGCAGCGCGCGGTCATCAACGGCGACGCCCAGTCCGCGGCCATCGCCGCGGCCTCGATCCTCGCCAAGGTCTCCCGCGACCGCTTCATGAAGCGCGTGGCCGATCTCCACCCGCACTGGGACTTCGCGAGCCACGTCGGCTACTCGACGCCCGAGCACCGCGCGGCTATCGAGGAGCACGGCGTCTCGCCCCTGCATCGCCTGAGCTTCCAGAGCCTGGCGTACCAGCAGCTCGCGCTGTAAAGCTGTCAGAACGCGCCCTCCAGGTGCTCGAGGCTGACCATCTGCCCGCGCGCGTCGAAGACGACGCCGATCGCGTCGAAGCGCAGGATCGGGGCCGCCGGGCGGTCGGGGGATTCGGCGAGGTAGCTGATCGCCATCCGGCGCACGCGCCCCTGCTTCTCACGGCCGAGCGCGTCCCAGGGTGAGCCGCGGCCGCGGCGCGACTTGACCTCGACGAACACCAGCGCGCCGTAGCCGATGCAGACGAGGTCCAGCTCGCCGAAGCGGGTCCGGTGGTTGCGCGCGACGATCGCGTAGCCGAGGCGCTCCATGTGCGCGGCGGCGGCGTCCTCGCCCGCACGGCCGAGGTGGTGTCTGAGGTCGCTGGACATGCCGACGACCATCTCGCGGACCGCGTGGACGATCAGCACGCGTTCGTGACGAAAGCGTGCTGATCCGCAACACGCCTCGGCCTAGCGTGCGGCGCCATGCTCGCCCACGCCACCACGTTCGCCATCGACGGCGTCGAACCGCGCCGCGTCACGGTCGAGGTCGACGTCAAGCCGGGGCTGCCGGCGTTCTCGATCGTCGGGCTCGGCGACCGTTCGGTGCGCGAGGCGCGCGAGCGCGTCCGCGGCGCGATCTCGAACTCGGGGTTCGAGTTCCCGCAGATGCGCGTCACGGTCAACCTCGCGCCGGCCTATCTGCGAAAGCACGGGCCCGGCTTCGACCTCGCGATCGCCTGCGGCGTGCTCGCAGCCAGCCGCCAGGTGCCCGCCGCGGCGCTCGAGCGCCTGGCGGTCTTCGGCGAGCTCGGGCTCGACGGCAAGGTGCGCCCGTGCAACGGCGCGCTCGCGGTCGCCGAGGGCGTGCTGCGCGCCGGCCTCGAGGGCGTGATCGTCCCCTGGGAGCGCGTCGCGGAGGCGGCGATCGTCGACGTCATCACCGTCGGCGGCGCCGGCGACCTCGCATCGGTCGCCGCCGTCCTGCGGGGGGACGCGGCGCCCGACCGCGGCGCGGACGTCGTGGCGCTCGAGCCGCAGGACGCGTCCGACCTCGCCGACGTGCGCGGGCACGCCGGGCCGGTCGAGGCGCTGATCGTCGCGGCCGCGGGCGGCCACAACGTCCTGCTGAGCGGGCCGCCGGGCACCGGCAAGACGATGCTGGCGCGCCGGTTGCCGTCGATCCTGCCGCCGCTGACGCCGGCCGAGGCGCTGGAGGTCACGCGCATCCGGTCGATCGCCGGCATGCACAGCGGCGGGCTGGTCAGGACGCGGCCCTTCCGCTCTCCGCACCACAACACATCCACGTCCGGGCTCATCGGCGGCGGGAGCCTGCCCACGCCCGGCGAGGTGACGCTCGCCCACCACGGCGTGCTGTTCCTCGACGAGCTCAGCGAGTTCCCGCGCAACGTGCTCGAGGCCCTGCGCCAGCCGCTGGAGGACGGGCGCGTCGCGGTCGTGCGCGGCCAGCACATCGCCGTCTACCCGACGCGGTTCATGCTCGTGGCATCGACGAACCCGTGTCCCTGCGGGTTCCACCCCGAGCGCCGCTGCCGCTGCAGCGAGGCCGACCTGCTGCGCCACGGCCGCCGGCTCAGCGGCCCGCTCCTGGATCGCATCGACCTGCTGCTGGCGGTCGGCCGGCCGTCGGCTGACGAGCTCCGCGCGCCGGGCGTGACGAGCTCGGCGCAGGCGCGCGATCGCATCGCGCAGGCGCGAGAGCGCCAGCTCGCCCGGCTCGACGGCACCGGCGCGACGTGCAACGGGCACATGGACACGGCGCTCGTGCGCCGGCTCGTGCGGCTGGACAGCGACGCGGAGCGGCTCCTGCACGCGACCTACGAGCGCGGCGCGCTCTCGGCGCGCGGTCGCGAGCGCGTCCTGCGCGTCGCGATGACGATCGCCGACCTCGATGCCCGCGACACGGTCGGCAAGCAGGAGCTCCTGCGCGCGATCGGCCTGCGCCAGGACGCAACCACCGCGCCCGAGGAAGCGGCGTGACCCTCCGCGTCCGCGCGTGTGACGCGTGCCTGCGGCGCACCTGGCTCGTCGCGCGACTGGCCGGCTGGATCGAGCTCGCGCGCCACGAGGGCAAGCGGCTGCCCGAGGTGCTTGCGCTGCCCGACGAGGACCTGCTGTCGGCCGTCGCGCCATCGGAGGTCGGCCGGATGCGCCGCCAGCTCGAGCAGCTCGACCTCGACGACCTGCGGGAGGCCTACGGCCGCGCCGGCCTTGTGGCGATCTGCCGCCACGAGGACGACTACCCGGAGTCGCTGCGCGACGACCGCGCCGCCCCACCGGTGACGTCATGGGCCGGCGCGCTGCCGGACGGTCCCGCGATCGCTGTGGTCGGCACGCGCCAGCCGTCGCCGGAGGGGCTCGAGGTCGCGCGGGCGCTCGGGCGCGGGCTGGCCGCCGCGGGCGTGACGGTCGTGAGCGGGATGGCGCTCGGGATCGACAGCGCGGCGCACGACGGCGCGCTGCAGGCGGGCGGCCCGACGGTCGCGGTCCTCGCGGGCGGCGCCGACATCGCTTACCCGCGCTCCAAGCGCGCGCTCCACGGCCGCATCCGCGAGCACGGCGCGGTCCTCTCCGAGGCGCCGCCCGCGTTCGTTCCGCGGCGCTGGTGCTTCCCGGCGCGCAACCGGATCATCGCCGCCCTGGCGAGCGCCACGATCGTCGTGCAGGCCGCAGCGCGCTCGGGGTCGCTGATCACGGCCGAGCTCGCGATGGATCTGGGCCGCGACGTCGGCGCGGTGCCGGGCTCGCCGCTGGATTGGCGCAGCGCCGGGACGAACGCGCTGCTGCGCGACGGCGCCACGGTCGTCCGGGACGCGATCGACGCGCTCGACCTCGCCCTGGGCGTCGGTCACGGGCTGGGCACGGACGCCGAAGCCCGGACGGCCGGCCTCGACCCGGTCCTGCGCACGCTGCTGCGCAAGCTGGGGGAGGGCAGGACGACGATCGACGCCATCGCGCTGTCGCCCGCCGAGGCGGACGCGGCGCTGCTCGGCCTGACCGAGCTCGAGATCCTCGGGCTCGTGACGCGCGGTCCGGGCGGGACCTACCGGCGGGTCCTGGCGTAAGGCTCGGCCTATCATCGGCCGCGATGGCAGATCGCGTACCTGTGTGCCTGTCGATCGCCGGGTCGGACTCCGGCGGCGGGGCGGGGATCCAGGCGGACCTCAAGGCATTCGCCCACGCCGGGGTGCACGGC
Organism: Actinomycetota bacterium; assembly: GCA_005883905.1. Classification (GTDB taxonomy): domain Bacteria; phylum Actinomycetota; class Thermoleophilia; order Solirubrobacterales; family Solirubrobacteraceae; genus AC-49. Next base: position 4,595 of record VAYD01000115.1, on the reverse strand, counting down.
ACGACGGCACTCACGGCGCTCACCGCTCAGAACACCACGGCGGTGACGGGCGTCCATCCGGTGCCGCCCGCCTTCATCGTCGAGCAGGTGCGCGCGGTGGCTCAGGACCTCGGCGTGGACGCGGTGAAGATCGGGATGGTCGGGTCGGCCCGAGCCACCGAGGCGGTCGCGTGGGCGCTCGACGAGCTGCCACGGGGCACGCCGGTCGTGCTCGACCCGGTGATGGTGGCCGAGTCCGGCGCGCGGCTGCTCGAGCCCGATGCCGAGGACGCGCTGCGCGACCTCCTGCTCCCGCGCGCGACCGTTGCCACCCCCAACCTGATGGAGGCGCGCGTGCTCGTGCGCGACGCGACGCTCGACGGCGAGGAGCTGGCGCGGCGCGTCCGCGCTCTCGGGCCCGACGTCGTCGTGGTCACCGGTGGCCACCGCGAGGAGGCCGCCGACCTGTTCTTCGACGGTGACTCGTTCGCCGCCATTCCCGGCCCGCGGCACCCCGATGGCGCCGCCCACGGCTCGGGCTGCACGCACTCCTCGACGCTGGCCGCGCAGCTCGCGCTTGGCGCGTCGCCGCTCGACGCGGCGAAGGTCGCGCGCGAGGTCGCTGCAGAGGCGGTGCGGCGCGGGCTTCGCGGACTGGGGGGCGGTGCAGGTCCGGTGGATGTCCTCGGCGTCACAGATCGCCTGCGCACCAGGTCCGCTTTGCCATAATCGCCACGATGGAGGCGGAGCTGTGAAGTTCCTGCGCATGAAGCCTGGCCACGGCGAGGTGCTGCTGGCCGAGGGCGACATCGAGGTCGCCGCCGAGGAGGAGCGGCTCGTCGAGGCGTTCCGCGAGCAGCTCGACCAGGGCATGTGGGCGGCGGTGCCGCTCACGAGCCACGACGGCCGGCGCCAGGCGCAGATGGTCAAGGCATTCGACGAGATCCCGCGCGACGCCGACCGGGTCATCTTCTTCCCGCGCGCGGCCGGCGGCCGTTAGGCCGGAGGCTGCAGCGGTGCTCCTCGCCCTCAGCGCAACGGCCATCGTCATCGTCGCGCTGCTGTGGGAGGTCACGCTGCCGCAGCTGCAGGAGGCCTGGGAGCGCCACAGGGCGCGCCGCGCGCGCGTCTCGCGTTGGGACGACTCGCTCGGGGCCTACGACCCGGGTCGTGAGCGCCGCGCCGAGCAGCGCGCGCGCCAGCTCCTGCGCTCATGCGTGAACGGGGAGGAGTGGGCGATGTATCGCGACCTCGGCTTCCTGCGGGTGTGGGGCAAGCTCGCCGACGGGCCGACCCAGGGCGGCAGCGAGGAGACCGAGGCCGGCGCGCCGTACGCGTACCTCATCTACCCCCACAAACCGATCGTCGCGTACCTGCCGCAGACGCGGACGCTGCTGAACGAGTACTGCGTCGCGTTCCCCGACGAGACGCGGCCCTACGGCAGCGCGCGCCTGCCCGACAGCGACGACGTGCTGGCGAAGTGGATGGCGCTGACCGGCGACGAGCGCCACCTGGTCGCGACCGCGAACATGCACCTGCCCGGGCGGCAGGTCGACCCGCGCCAGGTCCGCCGCGATCTCTGGCGGCTGCAGATGTGGGAGCGCGAGCGCACCACGCGCGAACGCCGGCGAGAGGGCACGGGTAGTCTCCCGGCCCCGTGAGCCAGACCAGCACCGACTCGGCCATCGACCTCAAGCACCGGTCCCGCGCCCTCACGGAGGGCCCGCACCGGGCGGCTGCCCGCGCCTACCTCAAGGGCATCGGCTACGGCGACGACGACCTCGCCAAGCCGATCATCGGGGTCGCCTCGACGTGGATCGAGACGATGCCGTGCAACTTCCACCTACGCGCGCTCGCCGCGAAGGTGAAGGAGGGCGTCCGCGAGGCCGGCGGTACGCCGATGGAGTTCAACACGATCGCGATCTCCGACGGGATCACGATGGGCACGAGCGGGATGAAGACCAGCCTCGTCAGCCGCGAGGTGATCGCGGACTCGATCGAGCTGGTCGCGCGCGGGCACCTGTTCGACGGCGTCGTCGCGCTCAGCGGCTGCGACAAGACGATCCCCGGCACCGTGATGGCGCTCGCGCGCCTCGACGTGCCGAGCGTGATGCTCTACGGCGGCTCGATCCCGCCGGGGCGCTTCCAGGGGCGCGACGTGACGATCATCGACGTCTTCGAGGTGCGAGCCCGGGCGCGGGCGCCTGCGGCGGGCAGTTCACCGCCAACACGATGGCGATGGCGTTCGAGATGATGGGCATCAGCCCGATGGGACCGTCCGGCGTGCCCGCGCAGGAGGCGACCAAGGCGCAGACCGCGTTCGACGCCGGCAAGCTCGTCATGGACGTCCTGCGGCGCAACCTGCGCCCGAGCGACCTGATCACGAAGGCCTCGCTCGAGAACGCGATCGCCGCGGTGACGAGCTCGGGCGGGTCGACCAACGGCGTCCTGCACCTGCTCGCCGTCGCCAAGGAGGCCGGTGTCGACCTCGACATCGACGACTTCGACCGCATGTCGGAGCGCACGCCGCTGCTGTGCGACCTCAGCCCCGGCGGCAGGTACAACGCAACCGACATGTTCCACGCGGGCGGCACGGCGGTGCTCGCCAAGCGCCTGAAGGACCTGGGGATCCTCAACGAGGATGCGCCCACGGTGCTCGGCCGGACCGTCGGCGAGCTCGCCGACGACGCGACCGAACCCGAGGACCAGCGGGTCGTGCGGCCGCTCGACAGCCCGCTCAAGCAGACCGGCGGCCTGGCGATCCTGCGCGGCAACATCGCCCCCGAGGGCTGCGTCGTGAAGCTCGCCGGCCACGAGCGCCGCCACCACGCCGGTCCCGCGCGAGTCTTCGAGGGCGAGGAGGCCGCGATGAGCGCGGTGACGCACGGCGGCATCCAGCCGGGCGACGTCGTGATCATCCGCAACGAGGGCCCCGCCGGCGGCCCGGGGATGCGCGAGATGCTCGCCGTGACCGCGGCGATCAACGGCGCCGGCCTGGGGGAGGACGTCGTCCTGCTCACCGACGGGCGCTTCAGTGGCGCGACGCACGGCTTCATGGCCGGCCACCTCGCGCCCGAGGCGGTTCGCGGCGGCCCGATCGCGGCCGTCGAGGACGGCGACACGGTGACGGTCGACGTCGACAGCAAGCGCATCGACGTCGACCTCAGCGACGAGGTGATCGCCGAGCGCCTCGTGGCCTACACGCCGCCGCCGAACCCCGACGTCAGCGGCGTGCTGGCCAAGTACGCGAAGCTCGTCGGCAGCGCCTCGCAGGGCGCGGTCACGGTCTAGGCACGACGTCGCGCGCCCAGTCGGCCGACTTCCACTCCGGCTCGGGCGTCTCGGCGCCCGCGTGCGGGACGAAGCGAGAGCGCCCAGCTTGTGGATGTAACGCGGGCAGTTGGGGAAGATCTCGGTCGCCGTCACGCGGACGACGAACTGCGCCTCGGGGTAGGAGCCCAGCAGCGCGTCGTCAGCGTTGATCGAGGCCGTGCCGTTGACGCGCATGCGCCGCTGCGCCTGGAAGTCGATGAAGAGCAGCCCGACGTGCGGGTTGACGCGGGCATTGCCCCACGACAGGTACATCCCGTTGCCGTCGTAGTTGGGGATCGCGAGCTGGCGCTCGCCGACGACGCGGACGAAGCCGGGGTCGCCGCCCTTGTACGAGCACTGCGGCCGGCCCTGCTCGTCCGCGGTGGCGAGGAAGAACATGTCGCGCGCCTCGATGAAGGCGCGATCGGAGTCGCTGAAGGTGCCGTGCACCTTCACGTCGTCGAGGCGGTCGGCCAGCGCCCGCGTGCCGAACCGGTCCTGCAGCTCGCGCGATCCGGCGTGGTAACCCACGTGAGCGACCCTACCGCGCCAGGAACTCGTCGACCAGCGCGTTGAACGCGGCGGGGCGCTCGAGCATCGCAACGTGCCCGGTCTCGGGCCACACGACGACGCGCGCGTTCGGGATCAGCTCGCCGAACACGTAGGCGTCGCGCACCGGGACGAGGCGGTCCTCCTCGCCCCACACCACCAGCACCGGGCAGGCGATCTCGCGCAGCCGGTCGCGGATCGGGTAGTCGGTCAGCGCATCGAGCGCGGGGACGAACCCGGGCTTGCCGGAGCCCATCACCTGCTCGGCGATCAGCGGCGCGGGCAGGTCCCCGCCGGGCAAGCCCTGCCGACCGGGTCGCCATCCAGCCGCCGCCGAGGATCAGCACGTCGTCGAGGCGCTCGAGCGCGCGCAGCACCGGCTCGTTGCGCTGGTGCTCGATCGAGATCCCGGCCGCGCTGATGAGCACGAGCTTCTCCACCCGCGTCGAGAACTGGATCGCGACCTCGGCGCCGATGAAGCCGCCCATCGAGTTGCCGACGATCACGGCGCGATCGATGCCCAGGGCGTCGAGCAGCTCGTCGACGATCTGCCCGTAGCCCGCGATCGAGATCTGCTCGGTCGGCATCGGCGAGTGGCCGAAGCCGGGCAGGTCCATCGCGATCACGCGGTGCTCGCGGGCGAAGTGGGGGAGGTTCTCCAGCCAGTTGACCCAGGCCCCCGAAAGGCCGTGGATGAACACCATCGGATCGCCTTCGCCCAGGTCGATCACGTTCACCGGGGCGCCGGCGACCTG
>VAYD01000191.1 GCA_005883905.1 Actinomycetota bacterium | reverse complement strand
CACACCAAGCCGCCGGCGGTCCCTGCACCGACCAGGGGCCTGGAGACCACGCTGCCGGTCGCCGCCGCGGAGTTCCTCGAGCGCCAGCGCGCCCGCGCCCGCGCCGAGAAGACCGTGGCCGACCTGGAGTGGCGCCTGCGCCACCTGGTCGGGTTCTTCGGCGACGTGGCGCTGAGCGACCTGGGCCCGGCGCGCTTCGAGGAGTTCCAGATCGCCAAGCTGCAGGAGCGCCACGCCATCGACGAGGCCCGCGTGGCAGGCCAGCCGCTGCTCGAGGAGTACGAGGACACGCGCGGGCGCACCTGCCGCCGGCGCCGGCGCGGCCTTGGCCGCACCCAGATCAACCGTATCCTCAGCACGCTCGACCGCCTCCTGGCCGACGCCGTCCGGCGCGGCGACCTCGACGCCCATCCCGCACCGGGCTCCGCGCGCGAGACTCGCTTGGTCGTGCGCGCCAAGCGGCGCTCGTTCCTCGAGCTCTACCAGGCCGACGCGCTGCTGCGCGCGGCGCGCCAGCTTGAGTCAGAGCACCGTGGCCTGACCTGGGAGAAGGTCGCGCTGATCCGCTCCTCGTCACGCAGCAACGTCGCGCTGGCACGCGAGCTGGGCGTCAGCGACGTGCTGGTCGGCAAGGTGCGCCGGCGGCTGATCTGGGTCGGCGAGCCCGAGCGCCCCAACCGCAACGACGTCCCACGCTTGGCGCCGATCGCGGCGCTGCTGCTCCTGGGCCTGCGCGTGGAGGCGCTGTGCGACCTCAACGCCATCGACGTCGACTTCGCCCGCGGGGTCGTGCGCTCGCACGACAAGACCGACGCTGGCGACCGCGCGATCCCGATGCTTCCGGCGCTGCGCGAGATCCTGATGGAGCACGTGCTCAGCCACCCCTGCGGGCCCGACGAGCCGGTGTTCCGCACCCGCATCGGGCGCCGGCAGACCCCCGACAACGTGCGCAGCCGGATCCTCGCCCCGGCAGTCGCGCGCGCCAACGAGCTGCTGGCGGCGGACAACCTGCCCGCGATCACGAGCTGCACGCCGCACACGCTGCGGCGCACGTTCGCGTCGCTGTGCGCGGAGATCGGGCTGTCGCCGCGGCGGGCCATGCGACTGATGGGCCACGCCAATCCAAGCTTCACGATGGGCGTCTATCAGCAGGTCCTCGACATGACCCAGGGCGCCGAGGAGACCTTCGAAAAGGTCACGGGCGCGAGCTTCCCGCAGGCCTTCGCGACCCTCAGCGAGCGCGACCTTCCGACCATCTTCCGACCAGTAACGCCCGAAACGCCGTCGGAACGCCTCCGCGATATCAGTGCCGGAACGACAAAAGCCCCGCAAACAAGGGGCTTTTGCTGAAGCGGCTGAAGGGACTCGAACCCTCGACCTTCTGCATGGCAAGCAGACGCTCTAGCCAACTGAGCTACAGCCGCAAGAGCGGCCAGTATAGAACGTGCCCCGCGGCGGGGTGCGCCGCGTTAGGGTCGCGCTCACCATGCCGGCAACGGCGCAGGACGTCGCTCACATCCGCGCGGCGTACGAGGACTTCAACACCCGCTACGAGGAGCTCGCGGACCCCGAGGTCATGCGCGCCTACCACGAGCGCTGGTATGACCCGAAGAGCCAGATCCTCAACGTCGACGGCTGGCCGGTGCCCGCCTCGTACGAAGGCCTCGACGGCTACACGCGCTGGTACGCCGAGAACTACGCCACCTACGACGACGTGCACTTCGACGTCGAAACCGTCGAGCTCGTCGGCGAACACGTGGTTGCGCTCGCGCGCGTCTCGGGCCGCCCCAAGGGGGAGGAGACGCGGCTCGAGATCCAGGTCGGCGTGACGTATGAGATGCGCGGCGGGCGCATCTGGCGCGTCCGGCTCTACCTCGGCCACGAGCGCGCGCTGCAGGCGGCGGCCGACGGGTCGTCCGCGTAGCTCAACCCGCAGCGCGAACGGGTCGATGCTCCGCGCGTGGAGGGCGTGCCCAGGCCTCCGGTCCGCGTCGTCGCGCCGCTGCTCGCGGGCGCGCTGCTGCTCTGCGTGCTCGGCATCCGCGGGCACGTGCGGCGCCTGGAGGTCGAGCGCAGGGCGAGCACCGTCGCGAGCGCGATCGCCGGCCGACGCGTGAAGGTCGATTGCCCGGGGCCGATCCGGCGCCGCATGTTCTACGAGATCACCGAAGGGCGCGTGCGGTTCTCGGCCGACGGCGTCCCCGACCCCGAGACGAACCTGTCCGGCGACGCCTGCGCGGGGCTGCGGCGCGTGCTCGACAAGGGCTCGGCGCTCAACCTCGAATGCCTGTACTGGAACTGCTCGAAGGCCGACACGCGCGCGGCGATGGGGCTGATCGTGCTCACGCACGAGTCGGTGCACATGCGGGGCGTGATCGACGAGGGCCTGACCGAGTGCGAGGCCGAGAAGCGCGTCGAGGCGACGGCGCTGGCGCTCGGGTTCACGTCGCAGACGGCGCAGTCCGTCGCGCACTGGGCGCGGACCGATTACGCCGAGCTGCTGCCCGAGCAGTACCGGCTGTGCGCGGACTCGAACGCCGCGTAGGCGTCGTCGCCGAACAGCCAGAATCGGGCTTCGTCGACGGTCGGATGCGCGTCGAGCGCCTCCTTCGTCGCGCGGATCGCGACATCGGCCGCTTCGCCGAGCGGATAGGCGTAGACGCCGGTCGAGATCGCGGGGAACGCGACCCGGGCGTCGCCGTGCTCGGCGGCGAGCGCTATCGCGCGCCGGTAGCAGCCGGCGAGCAGCTCGGCCTCGCCCTGGCCGCCGCCGCGGTAGACGGGGCCGACGGCGTGGATCACGTGCCGCACCGCCAGCCGGCCGGCGCCGGTGATCTTCGCGTCGCCGGTCTCACAGCCGCCGAGCGTGCGGCACTCCGCGAGGAGCTCCGGCCCGGCGGCACGGTGGATCGCTCCGTCGACGCCGCCACCGCCGAGGAGGCTCGAGTTGGCGGCGTTGACGATCGCGTCGGCGTGCGCGTCCGTGGTGATGTCGCCCTGGTGAAGAGTGATCCGGCCCACGGCCGTTCACGGTACGCCGAAGGTGGCGGGGCGCCGCCGGGCGGCGCCCCGCTGCACCAGGCCTCCTCCCGCTAAGAAGCCTTCTTCAGGTCTGCCTTGAGCTTCGCTGCGCCGTTGACGCAGGTGCTGAAGTCAGAGCGCTTGGCGCCCTTGGCCTTCTTGTGGCTCAGCGTGCTGCACGCCGTCTTCGGGGCGGCCTGGCTGTGGGCAACCTTGGCCATAGCGGTCACGCACTGGCTGAACGGCGTGCCGTGCGTGCCGAGCGCGGCGGCGGTGCGCAGCTTGCTCGTGCCCTTGCAGTAACGGCCATAGGCCTTCGCCTTCGAAGGAAGGCTCGCCTTTGGGCCGGGCGTGTTCGTCTTGGTCGAGTGCGTCTGCGCGGCCTGCTTGTGCGCAGTTCCCTGATTCGTGGGCGGCGTTCCGTTGCCGTTATCGCTTCCTGCCAGTGCCGGCGCCGCTGTAAGCGCCAGTGCTCCCACGATCGGGACGATCGTCTTGAGGGCGTTCATCGTGCTCCCGTATCGATGGACTGAGGACGATCCTCTAACGCCCCAACGCCCGCTGGGTTGGCAGGCGTTGAAGGTGCGCCGTTCCGTCCGACGCAACCGAGACGATGTGATGTTGCGCTGTTGCCCGACGACGGAGAGTTGCTGACGTGCGAACGATCCAGATCAGCTACGACCTCAAGCAGCCCGACCACTACTACACCGCGCTGGACGACTACCTCCAGTCGTACGACCGGCGGTCTCAACCGCTGGAGTCGATGTGGCTCGTGAAGACCAACAAGTCGGTCTCGGAGGTGCGCGACGAACTGCGCCGCGTGGTCGCCGCGAACGACGAGATCCTGGTCTTCGACGTCACCGGCGCGGCTTGGGCGTCGAGCTCCAGCGACGCTGCCACGCAGCGGCAATACGGGCGCTCAGCCGCTTAGCACGCATCGCGCGAGAGGCGCCGACCGGAATCGAACCGGTGTACACGGCTTTGCAGGCCGCTGCGTAGCCACTCCGCCACGGCGCCGGGGTGGGCGAGCAAGGGTACAAGCAGTCCCTGCCGGTTCGGACCGCCGGTCCCTTGTAACGAGTTGTCACAAGGTTGTTACAATGTGTGTGCGGACCGGATGTACGGTCCGATCTCCCGACGGTCCCGCAACGGGCGGGACCGCACCCGAGAGCAGGAGGCCTGGATGGCACGCTTCACCCTGCGCTCGCTACGGCGGGCGCTCACCCCGCGCACCCACGCGCACCCGGTTCACTTCCACAACGGGCCCCAGGGCACGCCGGAGGTCTGCTTCGAACACTCGTGCAGCCGCCCGCAGCTCGAGGCCCGCTAGGACGCGACTCTGTTCGCTAGGCTTCTCGCCTCCCAGGGCGATTAGCTCAGCTGGGAGAGCGCCGCCTCGACAAGGCGGAGGTCACTGGTTCGAGCCCAGTATCGCCCACCTAAGGAAGCCCCGCTACGGCGGGGTTTTCGCGTTCTCGGGCGCGGTACGTTCAGCGCGATGCCCATCGCCCCGGACCCGAACACGCTGCACCCGGTCGAAGGGCAGCCGCGGGTCGTGTTCCTCAAGCCGCTCGTCAGCGATCCGCGGATCGAGGTCGGTGACTACAGCTACTACGACGACCCCGATGACGCGCTCGCGTTCGAGCGCGACGCGTTCCTCTACGCGTACGGGCCCGAGCGGCTGGTCATCGGGCGCTACTGCGCGCTCGCTTCGGGCGTGCGGTTCATCATGCCGGGCGCCAACCACGCCGACCTCGGGCCGTCGACGTTCCCGTTCGGGATCTTCGGCGACCCGTGGGCGGAACGCACGATGGACCTCGTCATGGGCGCGCCGAGCCGCGGTGACACCGTGGTCGGCAATGACGTGTGGCTCGGCTATCGAGCGATCGTCATGCCCGGCGTGACGATCGGTCACGGGTCGGTCATCGCTGCCGGCAGCGTGGTGACGGCGGACGTTCCGCCGTACGCGATCGTCGGTGGCAATCCAGGCCGCGTCCTCAGGCGCCGCTTCGATGACGATGGCGTCGAACGGCTGCTACGCGCCGCGTGGTGGGACTGGCCGGTCGAGCTCGTCACGGAACACGCGCGCGCGATCATGGCCGGCAGCCCCGCCGAGCTGCTGGCCATCGCCGAGCGGTTGCGTTAGTGCAGCTGCGGCGCGTACGAGATCCCGACGATCGCGCCCTCCAGTGACTGCAGCCTCGCCACCGTCTGGCCCCACGGCTCCTGGCGCGCCGGGTGCAGCAGCTCGTAGCCGGCCTGCTGCAGCTCCTGCGCCGCGGCGTCGACGGCCGCCGCGTCCGCGACGT
>VAYD01000532.1:2077-4624 GCA_005883905.1 Actinomycetota bacterium | reverse complement strand
ATCTCGATGCCGATGGTGTGTTCAGAACGACATGCGACGACTCACCCTCTTCATCTCGATTGCGCTCGCCCTGCTGGCAGTCGCCATCCCGGCGACCGCGAGCGCGAAGCGCAGCCACCACAAGACCCGCCACCACCGCGTCGCGGATCGCAACCACAACGGCATCCCGGACCGGTGGGAGCACAAGTTCCGCGTCCACAAGGCCACGGCCGACCCCGACCGCGACGGCGTGACGAACATCGGCGAGTTCCACAACGGCACCAACCCGCGTGACGCCGACACCGACAACGACGGCAACGACGACGCCAACGACGACGGCATCGACGACGGCGACGAGCAGTCCGGCGTCATCGAGACGTTCGACGCCACGACCGGCAAGCTGACCGTCAAGCTCGTCAACGGCGACACGCTCGCCGGCACCGTCAACGGCGACACCGAGATCGAGTGCGAGCAGACCGCGGACACGCGCCACGACGGCGAGAGCGAGAGCGGTGACGACAACTCCGGTTCCGGCTCGACGAACTCTGGTGACGACGACCAGGGCGACGACAACAACGACCAGGGCGAGAACGAGAACGAGGGCAACTGCGGCCCGGACGCGCTGCAGGCTCAGACGATCGTCAAGGAGGCCGAGCTGCGCCTGACCTCCGGCGGCGCGGTCTTCGAAGAGATCAAGCTCGGCGGGAAGGCTCCGGCCTAGTCCGGCGTCATCCTCTGACGAGGATGCAGCCCCGCCTGCTCAAGCACCCTGCCCGCCTGGCCGGCGCATCGCTGCTGCGCCTCCAGGACGACGACCGGCTCGTGGCCCTCGCTCGCGAGGGCCACGACCCGGCGTTTGCGGCAATCGTCGACCGGTATCGGCCGCAGCTCGAGCGCTACTGCGCTCGCCTACTCGGCCCGGGGCGTGCGGAAGACGCGGTGCAGCAGGCGTTCGTCAACGCCCACGCTGCCATGAAGACATCTGATCGAGAGCTGGTGCTGAAGCCCTGGCTCTATCGCATCGCACACAACGCCTCGCTCAACATCCTGCGGGCGTCGAAGCACGACGAGGAGATGCTGGACGAGGATCGCGCCGGCGTCGTCCAGACGGCGGACGTCGTGGAGCTGCGCGAGCGGCTGCGCGAGACGCTCGCCTCGATTCAGGCGCTCCCTTCCGCGCAGCGCGACGCGCTGCTGCTGCGGGAGCTCGAGGGTCGTTCGCATGACGAGATCGCTGTCGCCCTTGGTGTGACGGCGGGCGGGGCCCGCCAGCACCTGCACCGCGCACGGATGAGCCTGCGCGCCGCCGCCAGCGCGATCACCCCCTACCCGGTTCTCACCCGCATCCTGAGCGCGGCGGCCGCCGACGGCCGCGGCGCCGATCTCGTGTCGGGCGCCGGCATGGGCGTCGGCGCCGGCGCGGTCAAGGCCGCCGCCGGCGTCCTGGCCGCCGGCGCGATCGCCGGCGGCGCCGTGTCGGTGCAGGATCACGCGCGCGCGAAGCATCCGGCGTCGCCGGAGCAAACCGCGGCGGCGAGCAGGCCCGCGCACGCGCCCGCGGCTGAGCCCGCCGCTTCCCCGGTTTCGCTGCGCTCGTCCGGCCGGACGACCGCACCGCGAGCGACCGCGCACCGAAGGGGTCCCGACCACGATGACGCCTCGATCGACGACAGCGGCGGCCACCGCGGGCCCTCGTCCGAGCTGCACCGCTCAGGCAGCAGCCACGACGATGGCGCCGGGCACGAGGTCGAGCACCACGGGTCGTCCGGGTCCTCCGGCTCCTCCGGCTCGTCCGGCGGCTCGACGGCCACCACGCCGTCGACGGACGACCACTCCGGCCCCGGCGGCGGCGGAGGTTCCGACGGCGGTGTCACGACGACCACCACTACCCAGACGACGGTCGACAACTCCGGCCCCGGCTCGACGTCGGGCTCGTCCGGGCCGGGCAACGGAGAGACCACGACCGACGATCGTTCCGGCTCGGGCTCGGGCAGCGGATCCGGCTCCGGCTCCGGCTCCGACGACTAGCGGGCTAGCAGCGTCCGAAGCTCGGCGACCATCGCGCGCGAGTCCTCGAAGACGTCGCCGTACGTGTAGCGGCGATGCTCGTCGCCCCGCCGGTGTGCGTCCCGCTCGCGCCGCCGATCCTGCTCCCAGGCGTGGCGCGTGCGGTGGAAGCGGTAACTATCGAGCTCGACCGTCAGCCCGTGATCCGGCCAGCGGCAGTCGACTCGATGCGCACCGCGCCGCCGGTTGGTCACTGGGATCGGGAGGCCCTCCGCGTGTAGCACCTCGAGGAAGCGCGCTTCGAGAGCACTGAGGGTGACGGGAATGCCGCCCTCGAGTGCAACGCGCAATCGCCGAGGGATACGGCCCTTGAAACTCTGCGGCGTCACGCCATATTTCACATCCGCCTCGTGGCACGCCAGAACGAGCTGGTCAAATGGCATCGAGGGAGCGAGGTCGATGAGCGTCTGTGGCACGGTCGTGATCGGGACGCCCCGCCAGACGGTGCCGCGCTCGAGGGACCGCGCCTTGTGCACCTCGATGCCGTTGATCCTGCGCGAC
>VAYD01000532.1:1531-2003 GCA_005883905.1 Actinomycetota bacterium | reverse complement strand
AGCGGCTTCCATCAGTAGCGCGCCCTCGCCGCAAGCACGGACGGCCGCGATGTACGTGGCCTCGATGCTCGGCGCTCTGTGGCCGACGCGGTAGACCCCGGGGTACACGACGATCAACGACCCACGCTTGATACGCGTGCGGATTTGCTTCTTCGTCACGCCGTTCGCCAGTAGTTGTAGGCGTGTCACAACGCCGTGCGATCGCCACGCCAAGCGCGCGATCACGGCGTCGGTTCCATCCTGGTGCCCCATAAGGGCACCTAGGTGGAACGGAGCGAAGATTCGCCCCCGTCAGTGCGGGTGCTGGCCGCCCGGCGGCCGCGCGTAGCGGCCGCGGGTCGCCACGGCGCCGGCGTCGCTTGGCGGGGCCGGCGGTTCCTCGTCCTCCGCGCCCTCCTCCGGCGCCGCCGCCTGCGCGTTGGCCTGGCGGCGCAGCCGCGCGGCCTCGAGCGAGCCGTGGCGGCCGATCTCG
>VAYD01000532.1:0-1440 GCA_005883905.1 Actinomycetota bacterium | reverse complement strand
TCGGTCCCCGCCGCGGCCTCGTCGCGGGCCGCGCGCAGGAACTCCTGCGCCTCGGCGCGGGCCGCGCGCTCGATCTCGCGCCCCTCGCGCCGGCCCTCGGCGACCGCGCGGTCGTGTGCGGCCTTCGAGTCGGCCAGCTCGCGCTGCGCCTCGCCGCGCGCGCGTTCGAGCACGCGCCGCGCCTCCTTCTCGGCGTCCTCGCGGAGCTTCGCCGCCGAGGCCAGCGCCGCCTTCTCGCGCTCCTCGACGAGCGCATCGGCACGCGCCTGCGCGCCCTCGAGCGCGTCCTCTGCGTCGGCGCGGACGCGGTCGGCCTCGGCGCGCTGCGCGGCGGCGCGGTCGCGCTCCGCCTGGGCTTCGCCGATCATGACGCTGACCTCCTCGCGCTGCGCCTGCGCGGCGGTCATCGAGCGTGCTGCCTCGTCGCGCTCGCGGGCCACCTGCGCCGCGGCACGCTCGCGTGCGGCCTCCTCGCGATCCTGCGCCGCCGCCTTGCGCTCCTGCTCGGCCGTGAGACGCTCGCGCTCCGCGGCGGCGAGCTCGGCGAGCGCCTGCTCGCGCTCCCGAGTCGCGGCCTGCAGCTCGTCGGCGACCACGTCGTGCGAGCCCGGCATGGGCGGGTGGATCACACGCTCGACCCGCGCCGGCTCCGGCTCCGCTTCGACCGCCGCCGTCACGAACGGCTGATGGCTGACCGTGAGCTGCCAGCCTTCGCTGCCGTCGCCGAGCTGCACCTGGTGCTCCTCGACGACCTCGACGCGGCCGAGCCGGACGGTCAGGTCGGCGAGCAGCTTCGCGCGATCGCTGCCCGTCACGGTGACGGTGTTCTGCGGCGCCACGGGCCGAGCCTATCGAGGTCAGGCGGCCGCAGGCGCCTTCGCCCGCGCGCGCGTGCGCCGCGCCTTCGGTGCCGCGGGCTCCACGAGCCCGGACAGGAACTCGCCCGTGTAGGAGCCCGGCGTCCCGGCGACCTCTTCGGGCGTGCCTCCCGCGACGACCGTCCCGCCCTCCTCGCCGCCCTCGGGGCCCATGTCGATGATCCGGTCCGCGCTCTTGATCACGTCGAGGTTGTGCTCGATCACCACGACCGAGTTGCCCTGATCGACGAGGCGCTGCAGCACCTGCAGCAGCCGCTGGACGTCGGCGAAGTGCAGGCCGGTCGTCGGCTCGTCGAGGATGTACAGCGTCGAGCCCGTCGCGATCTTCGACAGCTCGGTCGCGAGCTTCACGCGCTGCGCCTCGCCGCCCGACAGCGTCGTCGCCGGCTGGCCGAGCCGGATGTAGCCGAGGCCGACCGCGTCGAGCGTCTCGAGCCGGCGGCGGATCTTCGGGATGTGCTGGAAGAACTCGAGCGCCTCCTCGACCGGCATGTCGAGCACGTCGGCGATCGTCTTGCCCTTGAAGCGGATGTCGAGCGTCTCGCGGTTGTAGCGCTTGCCG
>VAYD01000190.1 GCA_005883905.1 Actinomycetota bacterium | reverse complement strand
CTGCTGCAGGGGCTCGCGGCGGCCGGCCTGCTGCAGCACCTCGGGTTCAACTGGTTCGCGTTCTACCGCGCCCATGGCGATCCGCGCCCGCCCGCGCTCGAGGCGCTGACCGGGACGGCCGCGTTCGTCGTGCTGGCCATCGGCGGCCTGGCGCTGTGGGGCGACGTCGGCTTCGTTTGGGGGCGGATCGCGGCGGTCGCGATCGCGCTGCTGGTGCGCTGGCACTACATCCGCGGGCTGCTGCCGCAGGCGCGGCTGGTGCCGCTCGTCGCGCCGGCGCTGGTGCCGCTGGCGCTCGCGGCCGCGGCGACGCTGGCGCTGCGGCTCGTGCTCTGGGGCGGCGAGCGGACGCCCGGGCAGTTCATCGCCGAGGCGCTCGTGTTCGGTGGGGTCTACGTCGCCGGCGCAGTGTGGCGCGAGCGCCCGCTGGTGGCCGAGCTGGTCACCGCGATCAGGCCGGCTGCGAACGCGACACCAACATCCCCGCCAGGACCACTGCCGCCAGGGTGAGCGCCGGCATCTCCCAGTCCCAGTCGATCGCGGCGTGCAGCGCCCACAGGGTCAGGCCCGCGATCGGGCCGGCGGCCAGCCCCGGGTCGTAGCGGTGCACGCGGCGCGCCGCAAGCGCGACGGAGCCGAGCAGCGCGCACAGCAGCGCGAAGCCGATCAGGCCGAGCTCGGCGAGCGTCTCGAGCTCGAGCGAGTGCGCGTCCTTGGCCGCGTCGCTGATCGGCCGCCGCTTGAGCCATTCGACCGCGAAGCCGCTGGTGCCCACGCCCGCGATCGGATGGTCGGCGGCGACCTTCAGCGCGACCTTCCAGTACTCGTAGCGGTTGGAGCCAACGGAGCTGAAGCGCGCGCTCGTCTCACCGGCCGTCGGCGTCGCGGTGGACGTGCTCTTGGCGATCGCGACCGGGACGACCACGATCGCCACGACGAGCACCGCGGCCGCCGCCGGCGCCCAGCTCGGCAGCGGCAGGGGGCCGAGCCGCGTCGTGCCGGCGCGCTCGGCGCGCTGCGCCCACGCCGCGGCCGTCGCGGCGAGCGCCATCAGCGCCAGGAGGATCGCGAAGACGGCCGCGCCCTGGAGCTCGCGCGTGTGCAACGAGCCGGTCAGGTCGCGCACCCCGCCGAACGCTGCGCACGCGGCTGCGCCGAGCGCTCCGGCCTCGAGCGTGATCGCCGCGGCGCGCAGCTGGATCCAGCTCGGCGCGGCGACGAGCAGCACGATGCCCCCGGCGGCGAGCGCCGCCAGCGCGCCGCGCGAGAACGACAGATAGACGCCCGCGGCGAGCGGCACCGCTGCCGCCGCGGCAGCCGCGCGCAGCTCTCGGCGGCGGTCGTTGTCGCCGGCGATCCGGGCGCAGAGGATGAGCCCGAGCGCCGCGAGGGCGCCCTCGGCGTTCCAGTAGGTGAGCGGCTGGTCGAGCCGGCCCGCCGCAGACGCGGTCGAGTGTTCGTGGACGATGCCGGGGAGCAGCCGCCCGAGCAGCCCGTAGCCGGTGACGACGAACGCGCCGAGCGCAAGCCCCGGTTCGACCGCGCGAGCCGCACTGCGCGGGCGGAACGCCGCGGCGACCGCGATGAACGCGCCCAGGTACAGCACCGCGCGCTCGAGGTCGTCGCCCGCCGGCCCTTTGAGCGGCGCCCAGGTCGTGCTCAGCGCGATCCAGCCCGTGTAGCCGGCCAGCGCTCCGAGCGCGGCGAGCCCCTCGCGCGAGCGCGGCAGCGGCGCGTCGGAGAGCAGGACGGCCGCCGTGGCCAGCGCCCACGCCACGATCAGCGCGATCAGCCGGGCGTGGTCGAAGTAGCCGCCCGAGGCGAACGCGAGCGCGCTGGGTCCGGCGAGGATGGCGGCGCGCAGCACGCGCTGGACGGGTCGCATCGGCGGGCCAGCGTACCCTCACGGCGCGCCGTGTCCCGCCATCGCCTCATCCTGCCCGGCCTCGCCGTGCTCGCGTATGCCCTTGCGTTCGCGCAGCGGCCGGGGAAGCTGATCGCGGACACGAAGGTCCACCTCTACGTCGACCCGTCGCGCTTCCTGAGCCACCTGGCGTCGGCGTGGTCGTCCACGGCGGACCTCGGTCACGTCTGGGCGGGCCAGTACGGCGGCTACCTGTTCCCGATGGCGCCGTGGTTCGCGCTCGGCGACGCGCTCGGGATCCCGACGTGGATCGTGCACCGGCTGTGGCTCGGCACGCTGCTGTTCCTGGCGGCGTGGGGCGTCGTGCGGCTGATGGAGGTCACGTGGGAGCGCGACCGCGGGCTCGCGCACACCGCCGCGGCGGTGCTGTTCGTGGTGAACCCGTACGTGACCGTCTACGCCGACCGCACGTCGGTCGCGCTGCTGGCCTATGCGGCGCTGCCGTGGCTTCTGCTGTGCGTGAACCGCGGCCTGCGCGACCCGCACGCGTGGCGCTGGCCGGCGGCGTTCGCGCTCGTGCTGACCGCGACGGGCGGCGGCGTGAACGTGGCGGTCACGGGCTGGCTGCTCGTCGGGCCGCTGATGCTCGTGCTCTACGACCTGCGCTGGGGCGGCGTGGCCCTGCGCGCGCTTGTGCCGTACGGGCTGCGGCTCGCGGCCGCCGTGATCGTCGCGAGCGCGTGGTGGGTCGTGCCCGTGATCGTGCACGCCCGCTACGGCACGAACTTCCTGCCGTTCACCGAGCAGCCCGGGACGATCTGGGGGACGACGTCGATCAGCGAGTCCCTGCGCCTGATGGGCTTCTGGACGAGCTACATCGGCGTCGGGTTCGGCGGGCGACTCGACCCGTTCGCCGGGCAGGGGCACGTGCTGCTGTTCAGCAAGACGGTGGTGGTCGCGGGGCTGCTCGTCCCGGCGCTGGTGCTCGGCGGTTTCATCTGGACACGGCGCGCGCGCTACGGCCCGTTCTTCCTGGCGATGACGCTCGTCGGCGTCGTGATCATGGCCGCCGGCTGGCCCGAGGGCACGCCGCTGCGGCGAGGGCTGACGTTCACCTACAACCACACGCAGGCGCTGCAGTTCCTGCGCACGACCTATAAGGCCGGGCCGCTCGTCGCGCTCGGCCTGGCGGTCCTCGGCGGGGGCGCGCTCAGCGCCGCGGTCGCGCGGATACCCGAGCTGCGAAGGCGAACGGCGCTGGTCGCCGCGACCGCGGTGCTCGTCGCGGTCGCGGCGTGGCCGCTCGTCACCGGCAACGCGGTGGAGCGCCAGCTCGAGTTCAAGCTTCCGGTGGCGTGGAAGCAGCTCGCGCGCGACCTCGACAAGCGCCCGGACAGCTCGCGCGCGCTCGTGGAGCCAGGCCAGCTGTTCGCGTTCCAGCGCTGGGGCGGGACGATCGACAACGTCCTGCCGGCGCTCACCGACCATCCGGTCGCGACGCGCTACATCGTCCCGTTCTCCGACCTGCGCTCGGCCGACCTGCAGTGGGGCGTGGACGACCTGATCGGGCAGGAGCGCGCGCTGCCGGGCCAGCTGCGGCCGCTGCTCGACCTGATGGCGGTCGGCGACCTTGTCGTCAGCTCCGACGACGACCGCCGGCGCGGAGGCGGCCAGGCGCCGCTGGAGGCGATGGCGCAGCTCGCGCCGGTCCTCGACCTGCCCGGCAAGGACTATGGCTCGCGGCGCCGGGTGCAGCCGGCGGCCGGCAGGATCGCTCCGGCGCAGGAGGTGCCCGAGCTGCACCGTGTCGAGCTCGGCACCCAGGGCATCGTGCGCGTCCTGCCGCGCGGTCCGGCGACGATCGTCGACGGCGCCGCGCAAGGGGTCGAGGCGCTCGCGTCCTACGGCGACCTGCCGGACGACCGCCCGACGCGCTACGCGGCCGACCTGTCGCGCGCCGAGCTGCGAAAGGCCGCGGTGGACGGGGCGACGATCGCGATCAGCGACTCCAACCGGCGCCAGGCGTTCGTCGCGGCGCGGCTGCGCCAGAACCGCGGCGCGGTGCTGCCCGCGGATCAGGACGTCTCGGCGGACGGCACGTACCTCGATCCGTTCGATCGCGGGTCCGACGCGCAGACGGTCGCGGTGCAGCGCGGGCTCGAGCGGATCTCCTCGCCGTTCTCGCCGCAGACGACGCAGTTCCCCGAGCACCGGCCGTTCGCGGCGGTCGACGGCCGCCCGAGCACCGCGTGGCTCGGTGACCGCTTCCTGGCCCCGCAGCGGCGTCACCTGGACCTGACGTTCAGCGCGCCGCGCGCCGTGCCCTACATCGACCTGCTCCCGTACTCGGACTCGCGCGGGATCACGCGCAACGTGATCGTCAACGGCCGGCTGTTCGGAGTGCATCCCGGATGGAACCGGCTGCCGGTTCGGATTGCGAGCACGGACAAGCTGAAGGTCGAGCTGTTCGGGACCAGGCGGCCGAAGACCGGCAGCGCGGGCGGCGGCGGCATCCGCGAGCTGCGTCTGCCCGGGCTGAAGGTCGACGAGCTGCTGCGCCCGCCGATGCTCGCCGAGCAGGCGCTTCGCGGGGCGGACCTCGGCAAGACGCGCCTGGAGTACCTGTTCGACCGCTTCACGGCGGACCTGCCCGGCAAGGTCGGCCGGTTCTCCGGGCCGGCGCAGGCGGGGCTCGTGCGCGACGCGCGCGACCCCGAGCCGCAGCTTGCGCGCACGATCCAGCCGCCCGCGCCGCGCGAGTGGACGCTCGACGGATGGGTGCACGTGGACGTCACGACGCCGGACTCGTTGCTCGATCGCGTGACGGGGACGACCGGGCCCGGCACGGCGGACTCCTCGGCGCGGTTCGAGAACCGCCCGGGGTACCGCTCGTCGTCGGCGTTCGATGGCGACCCGTCGACGGCGTGGGTGGGGCAGTGGATCCCTGGCAAGCCGACGTTCCTGTCGTGGACGACTCAGCGGCCCGTCGCGGTCAGGCGGCTGCGCCTGGTGCCGGCGCCGTTCGTGGCGCGGGTGCCAAAGGAGGTCAGCCTGAACGGCCGGTCCGCGACCGTCGCCGCGGACGGGACCGTCACGTTCGCCG
>VAYD01000189.1:6646-10596 GCA_005883905.1 Actinomycetota bacterium | reverse complement strand
CTCGCCCGATCGCCACGTGGCCGTGATCCGGGCGGGCGCGGCGCGCAACGCGAACGCCATGGTCCGCGCCGCCGACGACCTGAAGGGCCAGCTTGCGAGGCTCGGGGCCGATGGCGTGCAGGTCAACCTCACCGGTGCGCCCGGCATGTGGTCCGACTTCAACCAGGCGAACAAGTCGGCGATGATGAAGTCCGAGCTGATCTCCTGGCCGGTCACGCTCGCGATCCTCGTGCTCGCGTTCGGCTCGCTGGTCGCCGCCGGGCTGCCGCTGATGCTGACGATCGCCGGATTGGTCGCCGCAGCAGGCTCGCTCTGGATCGGGACGCAGATCGCCGACATCTCGATCTGGTCCATGAACTTCGCGCTGATGTTCGCGCTGGCGCTGGGCATCGACTATGCGCTGTTCATCGTCTACCGCTTCCGCGGCGCCTTCTCCGGATCGACGCTGTCGGCCCGGGACGCGGTCGCGGTGACGATGCAGACCGCCGGCAAGGCCGTGCTCTTCTCAGGCGTGACGGTGCTGATCTCGTTGAGCGCCGTGATGCTCGTGCCGAGCCCCGCGTTCCGGTCGACCAGCCTCGGGATCATGCTGTCCGTCGTCTTCGTGCTCGCGGCGGCGCTCACGCTCCTGCCGGCCGTGCTGGCGAAGCTCGGGCCGCGGGTGGACAGGTTCGCCCTGCCTCACTTCAACGCGCGCGAGCATCATTCGCCGCGCTCCGCGGCCTGGGCCGAGCGGCTCTGGCGCCGCCCGCTGCCCTACGGCCTGGCGGCGCTCGCGCTGCTCGCCGTCCTCGCGCTGCCGGCGCTCTCGCTGAAGACCGGGATGCCCTCGATCAAGGTGGTGCCGCCGGGCGACAACTCCCGCGAGGGCTACGTCGCAGTCCAGAAAGCGTTCGGCGCGGGCTCCGCGGGGCCGCTGCAGATCGTCGCTCCGAGCGCGGAGGCTGCACAGGCTGCGGCGGCGGCGCGGCGCGATCCGGGCGTCGCGCGCGTGATGCCACCACAGCCGGGTGGCAGCGGCATGGTGCTCGTCCAGGCGATCCCGACGACAGAGCCGTCGGCGAGGGCCACGGGCGCGACGGTCGACCGTCTGCGCGCGGCGCTCCCGCCGCGGGCGCTCGTCGGTGGGCCGGTGGCGGAGAACCACGACCTCGAGGCGGTGCTGTCGGCCAAGACGCCGCTGGTGATCGGCGTCGTGATCGGCCTCAGCTTCCTGCTGCTGATGATCGCGCTGCAGGCGCCGGTGATCGCGGCGCTCGGCGTCCTCACGAACCTGCTGGCGACAGCGGCTGCGTTCGGGATCGCGAAGTGGATCTTCCAGGACGGCGTCGGGCATTCGGTGCTCGGGTTCGAGCCACAGGGCTTCCTGGACGCGTGGGGCCCGGTGTTCTTCTTCGCGATGATCTTCGCGATCTCGATGGACTACACGGTGTTCCTCCTGGCCTCGGCGAAGGAGCACTGGGACCGCTCGGGCGGCAATGCCAGGGCGGCCATGGTCGGCGGCATGGCCAGCTCGGGGCGCGTGATCTTCGCCGCTGCTGCGGTCATGGTCGCGGTCTTCGCCACGTTCGCCCTGAGCGGCCCGCTGCCGCCGAAGGAGATGGGCGTGATCCTCGGTGTCGCGGTGTTGCTCGACGCCGCGCTGGTCCGGCTGCTGCTGTTGCCGGTGTTGCTGCGGCTGCTCGGCAAGTGGGCGTGGTACCTGCCCACGCCGCTCGGCCGGCTGCTGCCCGAGGTCCGCTTCGGCCACGCGTGAGGCAGAAGCGCGGGGCGCCGGACACAAACGTGCCCGGCGCCACTGCGCTCAGTCCTTCCGCGGCCGGGCGCCCGCGCGGGGTGCTCGGCACCCTTTCGGCCGCGGCCCGCATGTGGCTCCGGGTCCGCGCGCGGCTCTTCAGCGTCTGGCTCGACGCCGAGAGGTCGCGGTTGGCCATCTGGATGACCATGTTGTCGAACGTCCGAGAGATGAACGTCATGACCTGCGGATCGTTGTTTGCGAGGTTGTCGCACCACCGGAACGGGTTGTCCACGCAGCCTCCGTCGAACTGGTTCGGCGGGTTGAGGTTGCCCTCGTAGTTGCCCTCGTGGCCGCCGAAGAGGTTGACCTCCTCCGGCAGCTTGCAGCAGTCCTGTCCGGTCAGGATGCCGCTGGCCGGCACTCCGGCCTTGTTGAACTTGAACGCGTCGGTCCCGACCGGCGACAGGAACTCGTGGTTCTTGCCGATCGAGTTGAGGTAGTCGACCCGAGCCGAGCAGCCCGAGCTCCTCGCCGCCGAGTTGTGGGACGGGGGTTGGTTGCGCCCCGCCGCAATGGCGGGCCACAGATACCCTCGACGTCGTCGCAGCGAACCTGACGTTGACGTCAGATGTCAGACACCCGCCTCCGTCACGCTGTAGGCCGTCATGGACGTTCAGATCCTCAAGCAGACAGACCTGCCCTTCAGCAACATCGCGCACGAGCTGGTCGGCGCCGACCACGGCGGCGCCGGCGTGTGCATCATCTTCGTCGACGCGCCGCCGGGGAGCGGGCCGAGCCTCCACACCCATCCCTACGAGGAGATCTTCATCACGCTCGAGGGAGAGGCGACGGTCGAGGCGTCAGGCGACGAGTTCGTCGTGGGCATCGGCGACATCGTCATCGTCCCGCCCGAGACCCCGCACGCGTTCAAGAACACCGGCGCGGGGCCGCTTCGCCAGATCGACATCCACGTCAGCCCGACGTTCAGCACGACGTGGCTGTCGTGAGGCCGCCCACATCGAGCCGAGCACGATCGCGGCGCCGGCCGGCTGGTTCCACGTGACGGTCTCGGAGAGGATCGTCACGCCGAGGAACGTCGAGAAGATCGGGATGACGTAGGTCACGAGCGAGAACGTCGTCGCACCGGCCACGCGGACGATCGCGTGGGTGAGGACGTACGCCAGGCCGCTGCCGAGCACGCCGAGCACCAAAACGCTGGCGAGCTGCCCGGCGTCGAGCGCGAACGACGGCGTGCCGCCGAGTGGGGCGACGACGAGCAGCATCGCGGTCGCGCACAGCAACTGCGCGCCGGCCAGCTCGATGCCGCCCTCGGGCCGCCCCGAGAGGTTGCGCCGGGTGTACGTGAGCCCGAGGCCGTAGCAGCACGCGCCGAGCGCGCAGGCGAGGTCGCCGAGCAGCTTGCCGCCGCCGACGCCCTGCCACGGGCCGAGCAGGACCACCAGCCCGGCGAAG
Organism: Actinomycetota bacterium; assembly: GCA_005883905.1. Taxonomy (GTDB): domain Bacteria; phylum Actinomycetota; class Thermoleophilia; order Solirubrobacterales; family Solirubrobacteraceae; genus AC-49. Next base: position 7,385 of record VAYD01000189.1, on the reverse strand, counting down.
CCGCCGGCGACCCCCGCGATGCGGCGGCAGTTCGGTCGCTCCTCGGGCAGCAGCAACAGCACGGCGATGAGCGTCATCAGCGGCGTCGTCCCGTTCCACAGGCCCGCGATGACGCTCGAGACGTGCTGCTCGCCGTAGGCGAACAACGTGAACGGGAGCGCGTTCATCAGCAGGCCGACGACCGCGACGTGCCGCCAGGCGGCGGGGTCGCGCGGCAGCGGCGTGCGCTTGGCGACCAGCAGGCCGACGAGGAACAGCGCGCCGAGCGCAACGCGCGCGAGCGCGACGTCCACGGGCGCCCAGACCTCGTCCAGGACCTTGATGCAAAGGAAGCTCGATCCCCAGATCGCGGCGAGGAGGGCGAACTGCGCGCGCCAGGACTGCATGAGGAAGGAACGCTCCGCGGGCGCCGAGCGTGAGGTCGCGTCCGCCTCCTTACGCCGCGGTCGCTGCGCCAACGAGCAGATCGGCGAGCGCCTCGCCGCCGCCGCGCTCCGGGTGCCACTGCAGGCCGAGCGCCAGGCGGCGGCCCGGCACCTCGACGGCCTCGATCATCCCGTCGGGCGCCGTTGCGGTGACGCGCAACCCGCGCCCGAGCCGGCGAACCGCCTGATGGTGGTCGCTGACCACCTCGACCCGGGCGCCGAGCGCGCGCCGCGCGGAGGAGCGTGCCGCGGTCGCGACAATGTGCGGGCGGTCGCCCTCGTGGTGCTCGACGTGCTGGCTGAGGCTGCCGCCG
>VAYD01000189.1:846-6607 GCA_005883905.1 Actinomycetota bacterium | reverse complement strand
GCGCAGGTCGCGGTTGAGGTCCGGGTCCAGGCAGCGCGGGTCGATGGGCTCGCCATAGGTGCGCGGGTGCACGTCGGTGGTCGAGCCCGAGAGCACGAGTGCGTCGGCGCCGGCCAGGTCCAGGCCGGCCTTGTCGGGCCCGTGGATGCGCACGCGCGCGCCCGCGGATTCGAGCCAGCGCGTGTACGCATCGGGCTCCTCGCGGCCCATCAGCACGAGCACAGTGGGGCGGCTGTCGCCGGCGCGAGCGTCGCGCAGCGCCTCGGCGAACGCCTCGCGGGCGCGCGCGACGCGCTTGCGGGCGGCGTCCTCGCCGATGTCGAGCAGCTCGCCGAGCTCGCGCAGCGAGAGGCCCTGTTCGAAGCGCAGCAGCAGCACGAGGCGCTGGTGCGGGGTCAGCGCGCCGAGCGCGTCGCGCACGTCGGCCCCGGCGACCGACGCATCCGTCGCCCCCGCGCCGGTGAGCGCGTCGTCGTAGCCGACCTCGTCGCGACGCGCCCGGCGGCGCAGCTCGTCGAAGGCGAGGTTCGTCGCCGTGCGGTGCAGCCAGGCGCGCAGGCGCTCGGGCGGCAGCTCGCGCGGAGCTCCGCGCCACGCGCGCACGAACGTCTCCTGGCAGAGGTCCTCGGCCACCACCGGGTCGCCGACGATCCGGCGCAGCCGTGCCGTCACCCCGGCGGTGGCGTCGATGAGGTGCTGATCGAAGGCCGTCACACCTCTAGAGACGATGGCAGGCGCCCAAACCGGACGCCCGCCGCGCGCTAGGTTGTCGCGCCATGGTCACCGCACGCGCCCTGTCCCTCGCGAGCGCGCTGGTGCTGGCCGTCGCCGCCCCCGCCGGCGCCAAGATCAGCTTCCAGCGCATAGACGGCTTCAAGTCGCCCGGCACGCCCGCCAAGTACGACAGGGTCGGGATCCTCAAGATCGGCTCGCCGAACGCCCGCAACGTGCTCGTGCTCAACCCCGGGACGTCCGCGAGCGCCGCGTACTTCGCGCCGCTGGCGAGGAGCCTCGTCGGCAAGGCGCCGGCGTGGCAGGTGTGGGCGGTGGAGCGCCGCGAGAACCTGCTCGAGGACCAGTCGCTGTTCGACCGCGCGAAGGCGGGCACCGCGACGCCGAAGCAGGTCTTCGACTACTACCTCGGCTGGCTCAAGGACAGCTCGGTGACGACGCATGTGCGCCTGATTCCGGACAGCGAGGTCGGCTACGCGCGGCAGTGGGGGATGAACACCGAGATCCAGGACCTGCGCCGCGTCGTGCTGCGGGCGCAGAAGCTCGGCGGCAAGGTCGTCGTCGGCGGCCATTCGCTCGGCGGCTCGATCACGTCCGCCTACGCAACGTGGAACTTCGGCGGCAAGCCGGGCGCGCGCGGGCTGTCGGGGCTCGTGTTCATCGACGGCGGCAGCAGCCCGCAGCCGATCAGCTCCGCCGATGCGAAGCAACGGCTCAACGACCTGCGCAACGCCTCGCCGTGGCTGGCGTTCGGCGGCATCCCGGCGCCGTTCACCGGGCTGTTCAACACGAGCGGCTCGCTCAGCGTGCTGCTCGACCCCGACTCGCCGTCGCTCGGGCAGGCGAGCGGGTTGCTGCCTGCGAACCTAGTGCCGCCGATCCCGGTGACGAACGCCGGGCAGTACGGCTACGCGCTGGACACTGAGACCTCGCCCGCGGGGCTCGTGGCGGCGCAGGCGCACCTCGGCCACCTGGCCGCGTCCGGCGATCCCCGCGGGTGGGACGCCGCGGGTGAGCTGACGCCCCTGCGGCGCTTCGCCGAGATGTTCTCGGGGTGGGGGCTCAAGGGGCTCGACGGCACGGCCTGGTACCACCCGCAGCGCCTGACGATCGACGCGGGCGCGGTCGCCGCCGGCAACGCCAACCCGGCCCAGAAGATCCTCGACGTGCACGCGACGCAGGGCAAGCACCTGCCGAAGCGGCTGCGGATCTACGCGTTCGGGGCCGCGCTCGGCGAGACGCGCGTGCTCGACGCGGCGCGCGCGCTGGCCAAGCAGTCGCACATCCCCGGCAGCCACCTCGTGCTCGCGGACGGCCACACGACGTACGCGCACAACGACCCGAACTCCGCGAGCCCCGAGCGCAACGGCTTCCTGAAGCGCCTGATCCTGTTCCTGAAGTCGCTCTAGTCCAGCACCGTCAGGTCGAGCTCCCGCAGACGTGCCGGGTCGGTGATCACGTCGATCTCCACGATCTGGCCGTCGGTCACCGTGAAGCCCATGACGGAGAACGGCTCGCCCTGCGGCGTGACGACGACGCCCGCGGCGCCGTTGATGAGCGCCGGGCGGACGTAGGGCGCCATGTGCGTGAACGTGAGCGCGCTCGAGGCGATCTCGTGCGCCCCACGCAGGGCCCGGGTCATCTCGGGGCGCAGCTCGCCGCCGTCGGAGTGCAGCACCGCGTCCGGGTGCAGGACGGCGACCAGCCCTTCGAAGTCGCCGTCGCGCGCGGCGGCGAAGAACGCGTCCACGACCTCGCGCTGGCGGCGCACGTCGGCGTCGGGAACGGGCGCGGCGCCCTGGACGCGGCGGCGCGCGCGGCTCGCGAGCTGGCGCGCCGCGGTCGGTGAACGGTCGAGCATCGGCGCGATGTCGTCGAACGGCACGGCGAACATGTCGTGCAGCACGAAGGCGAGCCGCTCGGCCGGCGTGAGCGTCTCGAGCACGACGAGCAGCGCCAGGCCGACCGAATCGGCGAGCAGCGCCTCGTGCTCGGGATTCAGGCCGCTCTCGTTGCTCACCACCGGGTCAGGCACGCGCACGTCGAGCGGCTCCTCGCGCCGCGCGTTGCGCGAGCGCAGCGTGTTGAGGGACACGCGCGCGACCACGGTCGTCAGCCAGCCGCCGAGGTTCTCGATCTCGTCGGCGTCGGAGCGGCTCAGCCGCAGCCACGCCTCCTGGACGGCGTCGTCGGCCTCGCTGATCGATCCGAGCATCCGATAGGCGACCGCGCGCAGGTGGGTCCGGTGCTGCTCGAACTGCTCTGCCAGGAACTGGGTGTCGCTCATCGGTCACATCCCTCCATCGCGGCGTGTCATAGGAGTGACCCACCCAACACGCGCAATGTGACCCGCAGGAGGTCAACCCCATGAAGATTGCCGTAGCAGGAGCAACCGGTCGCGTCGGCCGTCATACCGCCGACGTCCTCGAAGAGCGCGGCCACGAGGTTGTCCGCATGTCGCGGACGACCGGCGTCGACGTGATCTCGGGCGAGGGGCTCGAGGACGCCCTCCTCGGGGTGCAGAGCATCGTCGACGCGGCGACGGGCCCGTCGCCGGACCAGGACGCGGCGACCCGGTTCTTCACGACGTCCGCGCGCAACCTGCAGGCCGCCGGTGACCGTGCCGGCGTCGAGCGGATCGTCGTCGTCTCGATCGTCGCCACGGACCGCTACTCGGGTGGCTACGGCGTCGCGAAGGTCGCCCACGAGCAGGTGCTGCAGGCAGGCCCGGTCCCGGCACTGGTGCTGCACGCCACCCAGTTCCACGAGTTCGTCGAGCAGCTGATGCAGTGGGGCACGCGCGACGGCGCCGTCCACCTGCCGCGGATGCAGACGCAGCTCGTCGCGGCGCGGGCGGTGGGCGAGGCGCTCGCGGACCTCGCGACGGGCACGAGCAACGCGCCGATGTCCGAGATCGGCGGGCCGCGGGCCGAGCGCCTCGCGGAGATGGCGGCGCTGCTCGCCTCCCGCAACGGCGGCACGCGGATCGAGGAGCTGCCTGTCGACCCCGACGACCCGGACTCCGTGTTGATGGCCGAGGGCGGGCTGCTGCCGGGGCCGGACGCGATCCTCGCCGGGCCGACGTTCGAGGAGTGGCTCAGCCAGTCCCGGTAGCGAACACGCGCTCGATGTTCGCGAACTCCCGCTGGAGCGACGCGTACTGGGCCTCGAACAGCTCGGCGGGCATGCCGGGGCCCTGGAACATCGTGAAGGTGTAGGCGGTGCGCCCGTCGGGCAGAGCGACTGCTCGAGTCGGGAACACCGCCATCGCCTCCTTCGTCGGCCCCGCGAACATGTCGATCACGCCGGTGCCGCGGTCGGCCTCGATCGAGAAGAAGAACTCGCCGAGGCCGTTGACGACCTTGTAATCGTCGCCCTCGCGACGGAGCTCACGGGCGAACTCGGTCGCCCATTCCGGCAGATGCTCCGGATCGGCGAGGTAGTCGAAGACCTGCTCCTGCGGGGCCTCGAGCACGGTGGTGACCGTCGCATTCCTCACAGCTGGATCACTCCTTTCAGCGCCTTGACGAGCGCTTGGTGGTTGCGGGTGCCGATCACCGCGGCCAGCTCCGCATCGAGCTCGCGGGTCGCCCGCTCGGCGGCCTCGGCGAACCCGTGCCCTCGCTCCGTGAGCGAGACGACGAACGCGCGGCCATCGGCCGGATCCCGTTGGCGCGCGACGAAGCCGTCCTGCTCGCAGGCTGCGACCAGGCTCGTCATCGCCTGCTTCGACAGCCGGGATCGCTGCGCCAGCTGTCCGAGCCGTAGCCCGTCCTCCTCGAAGAGCGGTACGAGGACGGAGCCGTACGAGGCGCGCACCTCCGGATATCCGGCGTCCGCGAAACGCTCGACCAGGCGCTCGTTGAACCGCTGCGCCGCTTTCGCGAGCAGGAAGCCGACGTCGGAACTGGTACGGATCACGTACTAAATAGTACCGGACCCGTACTAGGAGCTGTCAAGGCCGTCGGACGCCAACCGGATCGTCCAGGCGTCGATCGAATCGACCACCAGATGCGACTCGCTCCACGGATCGCGCGCGAACGTCGCGCGCACCTCCTCCTCGGAGGCGGCTCGCACCGCGTGGGCGGTCCGCAGCTCGTCGGCGAGCGGGCCGCCCAGCAGGATGACGCCGTCATCCACGAGCCGGTCCATGAAGGCCGCGTGGTCCTCCCAGCCGAGCTGCTCCTCGAGCGGCTTGGACAGGTCGTAGTCGGGACCGGACCGGCGCAGGACGACGAGGTACATCACGAGTTCAGATGGAACACGAACGCGTACTTGCCGTCCCCCTTCGACTGCAGGTCCATCGTGCCGCGCACGTGTCGGTAGCGGCCGGTGCCGCCGGTGATGGCGAGCGTGCTGTCCTTGGCGTCGTAGAACGGGCCCTCGACGGTGATCTGGCCACGGGGAAGGAACGTCGTCCAGTTGCACTCGTAGGACTCGCCTGCAACGACCCGGATGCAGTAGCCCTGGTCGGTGGCGACCTTCGCGCTGTCCTTCGCGTCGAAGACGTCGTTGGCGAACGTCAGAATGTCACCGACGCTGTCGCCCGCCGCTCCCGTGTCGGTGGTGGTGTCGGTCGTGGGGTGCTCGATGACGGTGACCGAGTGGCCCTTGGCCTTGATGTGGCCCTTGCCCTGCCCTTTGCCCCAAGCCCCGACGCTGAGGGTGACCGCGAGGGTCACCGCGCCGAGAACCGCGATGATCGTGAAACGCTTCATTGCGTTCCTCCTTGGTTCGGACAAGGGCGTCCTACCCGAATGGCGGGGGCCAGGTCAAGCCTGATACATCGTGAGCATGCGCGTCCTCGTCACCGGCAGCTCCGGGCATCTCGGCGAGGCGCTCGTGCGCGTCCTCTCCAGCGAGGGCGTGGACGTGATCGGGCTCGACGTGCTGGCGTCGCCGTCCACGGCCGTCGTCGGCTCGGTCGCCGATCGCGGCTGCGTCAAGCGCTGCATGGAGGGCGTCGGCGCCGTGCTGCACACCGCCACGCTGCACAAGCCACACGTCGGCTCACACGCGCGCGACGACT
>VAYD01000189.1:0-806 GCA_005883905.1 Actinomycetota bacterium | reverse complement strand
ACGACGAGCGCGTTCGGCCGGGCGCTCGTGCCGGTGCCGGGCGACCCCGCAGCATGGATCACGGAGGGCGTGCGCCCGGTGCCGCGCAACATCTACGGCGCGACGAAGGTCGCGGCGGAGGACCTGTGCGAGCTCGTCCATCGCGACCACGGTCTTCCGGTCCTCATCCTGCGCACCTCGCGTTTCTTCCCCGAGGGCGACGACCGCGACGACGTGCGCGCGGCCTACGAGGACCTGAACCTGAAGGTCAACGAGCTGCTGTACCGGCGGGTCGATCTCGAGGACGTCGTCAGCGTGCACCGCCTGGCGATCGATCGAGCACCCGAGCTCGGCTTCGGCCGCTACATCATCAGCGCCACGACGCCGTTCGAGCCCGCCGACTGCGCCGAGCTGCGCGCCGATGCAGCTGCGGTTGTCCGCCGGCGCGTGCCGGGCTACGAGGAGGTCTACGCGCGGCGCGGCTGGAGGATGTTCGACAGCATCGAGCGCGTCTACGACAGCGCGCTCGCGCGCGAGCAGCTCGGATGGGTGCCGCGCCACGACTTCGCCGCCGCGATCGACGCGCTCGCGGCCGGCGAGGATCCGCGCAGCGAGCTCGCGCGCGCGGTCGGCGCGAAGGGCTACCACGCGGTGTCGACCGGGCCGTACACGGTCCGGGACTAAGCAATCTTGGCCTTCTGCCGATATCGGGTGCATGGGTCCTCCGCCTCAGTCCTCCGCTGCAACGACCGCGATGAGCCCGGCGCCGCAGGAGAGCTGGCGCCCACGTCCGGGGAAGCTGATCGGCGACGTCATCGTCGAGCAGG
>VAYD01000188.1 GCA_005883905.1 Actinomycetota bacterium | reverse complement strand
AAGGGCTCGGTGCAGTTCACGCCCGTCGCGCCACCGGTCAGCTCCGACACGCGCTCGGTCGGCGCGCAGATCCGGCGCGCGCTGACCGCCCACCCGCACGCGTCCAACTGGGAGCTGATCAGCGCGCGCGAGTCGGCCACCGGCCATCCGATCGGGATCCTCGGGCCGCAGGTCGGCTACTACGAGCCGCAGATCCTGATGGAGGAGGACCTGCACGGGCCGCACTTCGACGCGCGTGGCGCGGCGTTCCCGGGCGTGAACCTCATGGTGCAGCTCGGCCACGGGCGCGACTACGCATGGAGCGCGACGACGGCGACCTCCGACAACGTCGACACGTTCGCCGAGGTGCTCTGCCAGGACGAAGCTCGAGCGCACGAACTCCTGGTCGCCGAACCTCAGCGACTCGACGCCGCCGGGCTCGGAGACGCTGACCGCGTACCGCACGGTGCACGGGATCGTCTACGCGCGCGGAACCGTGCACGGCAAGAAGGTGGCGTTCGTCTCGGCGCGCTCGACCTACTTCCACGAGGCCGACAGCGCGATCGGGTTCTTCGACCTCAACGACCCGACGAAAGTGCACGACCCCGAGTCGTTCCGGGAGGCCGTCGGCGGGATCAACTTCCTGTTCAACTGGGGCTACATCGACAGCGACCACATCGCCTACCAGCTCAGCGGCTGGATGCCGCAGCGGGCGACGCGAACGTCGCCGGACTTCCCGGTGCTCGGCACCGGCGCGTTCGATTGGCAGGGCTTCGACCCGGACCTGCACACCGAGACGACCGTGCCGCTGGATCGCCGGCCGCACGCGGTCGACCAGAAGTACCTCGTCTCGTGGAACAACAAGCAGGCGCCGGGATGGGCGGCCGCGGACGACAAGTTCTCCTACGGGCCGATCTTCCGCTCGCAGATGATCGAGCGCCGCGTGCAGGCGGCGATCAAGGGCTCCAGGAAGGCGACGATCGAGCAGCTCGTGCAGGCGATGGAGGAGCCCGCGTCGCAGGACCTCCGCGCGTGGTCGCTGATGGCGATCCTGCGCAAGGCGCTCGGCAGGCCCAAGGACCAGACGCTGCGCGACGCGATCGCGCTGCTGACGAACTGGGCGAGGTCGGGAGCGCACCGGCGTGATCTCAACAAGGACGGCAAGGACGAGGACGAGCAGGCGATCGCGCTGTTCGACACGTGGTACCCGCTGCTGCTCAAGGCGCAGTTCGGCCGCGCGTTGGGCGGTCCGGCGTACGACGCGCTGTCGACCGTGCTGCGGCCGGCGTCGGTGCTGCCGGGGGACGATCCGTCGGCGCCCGACTACGACGACGGCTGGTGGGGCTTCGTGTCGAAGGACCTGCGCGATCTCTTCGCCCGCCGCGGCGTGCGCGGCCGGTGGTCGCGCGTGTACTGCGGGCGCGGGTCGCGTTCGAGGTGCCGTGCGGCGCTGCAGTCGTCGCTGCGCGAGGCGCTCGCGACGGTCGATCCGGTGACGTTGTATGGCCGCGGGGACTGCACGGACGATCCTGACGCGCAGTGCTTCGATCGCAACCGCTCGACGACCGCCGGCGCGATCTCGGTCCCACCGGCGCCGTTCCAGAACCGGCCGACGTTCCAGCAGACGGTGGAGGTGACGCAACACCTGCCGCGCTGACGGGTTCACAATGCAACTGTGGACTCGCTACGCGGACAGCTTCTGGTCGCAGCGCCGTCGCTGCAGGATCCGAACTTCTTCCGCACCGTCGTCCTGGTCGTGGAGCACACCGAGGAGGGCGCGATGGGGATCGTGCTCAACCGCGAGGCCGACACCGGCCTCGACGAGGCGGTCCCCGACCTCGTCGACGTCCCGGGGATCGAGGACACCATGCACGTCGGCGGCCCGGTCCAGCCGCAGACGGTGATCCTGGTGGCCGAGTTCACCGATCCCGAGGCCGACACGCCGCTGGTCGTCGGCAGCGTCGGCGTCGTCGGCGCGGAGACGGACCTCGACGAGCTGCCCGCGGCGATCATCCGCGGCCGCGCGTTCGCCGGCTACGCCGGCTGGGGCCCGGGCCAGCTCGAGGGCGAGATCGAGCAGGAGGCCTGGTTCACGGCGCCGCCGCTGCCGGAGGACCTGCTCGCCGACGAGCCCGACGGGCTCTGGAGCTCGGTCCTCTCACGCAAGGGCGGCTGGCACCGCGTCGTCGCGCGGATGCCGGCGGACCCGTCGCTGAACTAGCCCGATCTCGGGGTCAGGTCTTTCTTTGCCGTATTCCATGCGGCAAAGAAAGACCTGACCCCCTAACGTGCTGCGCTCCCATGGCCAAGCAGAAGCGCCGCAAGCCCAAGCCGCAGCAGCGATCGTCGGAGCCGACGGTGGCGCAGCAGCGCGAGGAGTGGCGCAGGGCCAAGGCCGAAGACGAGGCGCTGGAGGAGCTCGGGCTGATGCTCGACCTCGAGGGGCGAGAACCACCGAAGTACGACGTCATAGCCGGCGTCGACGCACGCGACCAGATCGACCGGCTCGAGCTGCTGCTCGCCTACTACCGCTGGACGGTGCTGACCGGGACGACGCCGCTGCCCGAGGACTGGGAGGGCACGGAGGACTGGCCGCACCCGGACGCCGCGAACACGCTGTTCGGGTCGTGGGACGGCCTGGTCGACTCGAGCCGGATCGAGGACGGGCTGCTCATCGAGCTGGTCGACAAGGCGCTCGACGCGCACGCGCAGCTCAAGGCGCGCGGCGAGGAGCTCGACCGCCGGGCCCGCGGCATGGACGAGGACGCCACGAAGGGCGCGGAGCTGCGCCGCCAGGTCGAGCTGGCCTCGCAGCGCCGAGACGAGTTGATCAGCCGCGCCCAGGAGGCCGAGGGCGCCCGCGACCGCGCGCTCGGCGAGAGCCAGCGGCTGCGCGAGCGCGCCGCGGCGCTCGAGGCGCAGCTCGCCGAGGAGCAGCCGGAGGCGCAGGCGCCGCCGCCGGACTTCGACGACTGGCTGCAGGGCTTCGAGCAGCAGCTCGCGGCGCAGGCCGCGACCGAGGCCGCGCGCGACGAGCTGCACGCGCGTCTCGAGGAGCTCGCGACCGAGCGCGAGCGCGATCGCCAGACGATCACGGAGCTCAGCCGCCTCCTTGCCGCCGCGGACACGGACACCGAGGGCGCGCCCGCCGAGGCGCAGGCCGAGGAGCCGCCGGCGACCGTGCTCGAGGCCGTCGAGCGCGCGGCCGCCGAGGCCGGCCACCTGCGCTTCGCCCCGCGCGCGTTCGAGACCGCCGCGGACTCGCCGTTCCGCCGCCCCGGCCTGGTCCTCAAGACCCTGCGCCAGCTCGACGAGCTCGCCGCGAAGTTCGAAGCCGGGGACATGGGCATGTCGCTCTCCCAGGCCGCCGCGGGGCTCGGCATCACGCAGTACAAGCAGGGCGTCAGCGCGCTGGCCCGCACGCGCTACGAGAAGGACTACACGTTCAGCTACGACGGCCGCGAGCTGCTCGTGGGCCCACACGTCGGCCTGGGCTCGGGCTCCGGCGCCGCGTTCGTGGCCCGGATCTACCTGCACGCGCACGAGGGCGGCGACGGGCTCGACCGCGGCCTGATTGTTGCCGTTGTGGGAAGACACTTGCCAGACACGACGACCTGATGGAGCATCGGGCGCATGCCCGACTGGGTGGGTGGGGATGGTGTCCCTTCAAGGGTCGACCTCGGATCGCCCGACGTCGACGCGTCGATCAGCTTCTACGGCAGTCTCTTCGGCTGGACCCCGTCGGACCCCGGCCCGCCGGAGGCCGGCGGCTACCGCTGCTTCCTGCAGGACGGCAAGATGGTCGCGGGGGTCGCCCCGCTGATGATGGAGGGCCAGCCGCCCGCGTGGCTGAACTACGTCACGGTCGCCGAGGCCGACGAGACGGTCGGCAAGGCGCGCGACGCCGGCGCCGTCATCCACGTCGAGCCGATGGACGTCCTGGACGTCGGGCGCATGGCGATCCTCGCCGACCCGACGGGCGCCACGCTCGGGCTCTGGCAGCCGCACCGGGACACCGGCGCCGAGATCGTCAACGAGCCCGTCTCGCTGATCTGGAACGAGCTCGAGACGCGCGACCCCGAGGCCGCCAAGCCGTTCTACAAGGCGATCTTCGACTGGGACGCCGACACCGCGCAGATGGGCACCATGGAGTACACGACCTGGCAGCTGAGCGGCAAGCCCGTCGGCGGCATGGCAGACGTGACGGGCCGCCTGCCCGACGCGGTGCCGGCGCACTGGCTCGCGTACTTCGCGGTGGCGGACACCGACGCCATCGTCGAGCAGGCGCAGGCGCACGGCGGCAGCGTGAACGTGGCGCCGATGGACATCCCCGCCGGGCGCTTCGCGGTCCTCGCCGACCCGCAAGGCGCGGTGTTCGGCGTGATCAAGACGTAGCGCTTTGCAGAAGGTTTACTTGCGGCTCATGTAGCGCGCGCATCCTGCCGGGCATGCCGCGCATCATCGTCACCGCAGACGACACCAGCGGGCGCGTGCTGCACTCCGAGCGCGTCACCCCTGCGGATTTCGAGACAGATCACTTCCGCGCTCAGCTCGCCGAGCGCGTCGCTTGGGCAGTCGAGGACGCCGACCGCGAGACGGTCAGTGTCGCGGGGGCTCCGCCTCCTCCTGCGGCGGACACCGCAGCAGGGACGCGCGCACCAGCTCACGCTGCGTGAGCGTGCGCTCGAACCGCTCCTCGCGCTGATCGTCGCCGCGCTCCGTTTCGGGAGCCTTTTCCGCGTGCTCGTCCACGGGTGCCTCTCGTGCGGCTGGTGCCCCGGGCGACGGCGTGTCAAACCCCGATAGCGTGCCGGTGATGAGCGACAAGATCCTGTACACGGCGCAGGCCCACGTCACCGGCGGGCGCATCGAGGGCCACGGTCGCACCAGCGACGGCGCGCTGGAGGTCGACATCCGCATCCCGCCGGAGCTCGGCGGTCCCGGGGGCGGCACGAACCCCGAGCAGCTGTTCGCCGTCGGGTTCGCTTCCTGTTTCGAGAGCGCGATGGGCGCTGTCGCGCGGCGCATGAAGGTCGAGCCGCAGGATGTCGCGATCGAGTCGCGAGTGCACCTGATGCCGACCGAGGAGCGCGGGTTCAAGGTCGGCGTCGGGCTCGACGTGACGCTGTCGGGGCTCGACGAGGAGCAGGCCAGGGAGCTCGTCGCCAAGGCGCACACGGTGTGCCCGTACTCGAACGCGACGCGGGGCAACATCGACGTCGACATCACGGTCAACGGAGCATCCTTGTAGCGAGGGGTGTAAAATTGACGTTGACGTGAAGAAACGATTTGGCGTCAGCGTCGATCACGCCCACTACCGCTGGTGGGCCCTCAGCTGCACCTCGCTCGGGATGTTGCTGGCGGCCACCAACTCCGGCACGCTCATCATCGCCCTGCCCGACCTCGAACGGGCGATGAAGACGAGCATCCTCTCGCTCGTCTGGGTGATCCTCGCGTACATGATCGCCAGCACCGTGCTCGTGCTCACCGCCGGGCGCCTGTCGGACCTCTTCGGGCGCAAGCGCGCCTACGTCGGCGGCTTCGTGGCCTTCGCGCTCGCCTCCCTCGGCGCGGGCTTCGCGGGCGACGCGACGCAGCTGATCCTGTGGCGCATCGCTCAGGGCGTCGGCGCGGCGTTCCTGTTCGCGAACGCGGCGGCGCTGGTGACCGACGCGTTCCCGCGCGAGGAGCTCGGCTTGGCCATGGGGACGAACACGATGGTCGCCGCGATCGGGCTCGTGCTTGGGCCGGTGCTCGGCGGCGCGCTGGTCGCGATCGGCTGGCAGTGGGTGTTCTGGTTCAACGTGCCGCTCGCGCTCGCCGGCGCGGTCTGGCGCGGCCTGATCCTGCACGAGCTCGTCAAGCCCGACAGCGTGCGCGGCTACGACATCCCGGGGGTCGTGACGTTCGTCATCGGCCTGACAGGGCTGGTGCTCGGGGTCTCGCGCGGCGGCATCTCCGGGTGGAACGATCCGGTGGTCATCGTCAGCCTGGTCGCCGCGGCGATCCTGCTGCCGCTCTTCCTTGTCATCGAGCGCCGCTCGCGCGCACCGATGCTCGACCTCACGATCTTCGAGAACCGCCTGTTCGCCACCGCCACCGCCGCGGCGTTCATCAACGGCCTGTCGCGCTTCGCGCTGATGTT
>VAYD01000187.1:440-9246 GCA_005883905.1 Actinomycetota bacterium | reverse complement strand
AGGAGGGCGTCGCCGCTGCGTGAGAAGCTGCGCGCGTGCGCGCAGCGATAGCCGCCCACCTCGGCTCGCGCCAGGTCGCGCGGGTGCTCTACGGCTCGATCATCGGCCTGGCGCTGGTGGTCGCGCTCGAGGCGCACCCGCCGAGCTCGGCGGCGATCACGGCGAGCCTGCTCGCCACAGCGATCGCCGTCGGGCTCGCCGAGCTCTACAGCGAGTACGTCGGCACCGAGACGCGGACACACGCGCGGGTCGATCGCCGTCAGCTCGGCGTGATCTTCGACGAGGTGCTGGCGGTCGCGGCCGGGATTGCATTCCCGGCGATCTTCTTCGTGCTCGCGGCGCTCGGCGTCCTGGACCGCGACGCCGCGTTCACCATCGCGAAGTGGTCGGGCCTCGGCCTGATCACCGCGTACGGCTTCGTGGCGGCGCGCGTGACGGGCGCCGGCTTCGTGCACTCGATCTACCGCGCGAGCATCGCCGGCGTGATCGCGGCCTTCCTGATCGTCGTCAAGTCACTGCTGCATTGAGCGAGCGTGCCCGGACAATCGCGGTCTGGGCGCTCGTCATCATGGCGTCGGTGGCGATCGTGCTGGCGCTCGTCGTCGGCTACGTGCGCCGTGCCGCGGTCGACTCCGACCAGTTCGCCAATCGTGCAACCGCGGCCGTGCGGTCCGATCCCGTGCGCACGCTGGCCGCGGAGCAGATCACCGACCGGCTGATCCTCAAACGTCACAGCGATCTGATCGCGGCGCGGCCGCTGATCGAGTCCGTCGTGTCGTCGGATCGGCGCGGCGATCGGTGGGTTCCTGCTCGCCGTCGCCCTCGGCGTGGTGCGCTCGGCGGTCATCGACGCGGGCACCACCTCCCGGGAACGGGATGCGGTGGGCGCCGTCTGGGATGCGTTCCTCAAGGACCTGCACACCGCGGCGTGGATCCTCGCCGCGTCGGGCGCGGTCGTCGCGGCGGCTGCGGCATCGCTCATCCGGCCGGTCGACATCGACGTGCCGCTGCGCCGCGCCGCCGCGTGGGTCACGACGGAGCCCGAGCGGCCCGTGTGGAAGGTCGTGCGCGGCGTCGCCCTGATCGCGGCCGGCCTGCTGTTCGTCCTCGACCGCGACGCCGTGCTGCAGCTCATCTTCACCGCCGTCGGCCTCTACCTGGTCTACGCCGGCGTGAGTGCGCTGCTCTGGCTCGTGTATCGGCCGCGCGCAGCCGCGCCGGCGGGCGGCAGCATCCGCCGCCCGCTGATCGCCACCCTCGTGGCGGCAGCATCCGCCGCCCGCTGATCGCCACCCTCGTGGCGGCAGCGCTCATCGTCGCCGCGGCCGGCGCGTTCTTGGGCTCCGGCGGGACGAGCACGGCGGCGCCCGCGCGCGGCGGCTGCAACGGCCACGCCGAGCTGTGCGACCGTCCGCTGGACCAGGTGGCGCTCGCCGCCACCCACAACGCGATGTCCGCGCCCGTGCCGGGCTGGTACTCGGCTCAGCAGGACCGGCCGATCCCCGATCAGCTCCGCGACGGCATCCGGGGGCTGCTGATCGACACGCACTACGCCGACAGGCTGCCGAACGGCCGCCTGCGCACAGATGTCGGCGATCGGGTTGAGCTCCTTCGCAACGCGCAGCAGGACGGCGTGAGCCCCGCCGGGGTCGACGCCGCGCTGCGCGCGCGCGAGCGCCTCGGCTTCTCCGGCAAGGGCGTGCGCGGCATGTATCTGTGCCACTCGTTCTGCGAGCTCGGCGGCATGCCGCTGTCAGATGTCCTGGACGAGCTGCACGACTTCCTCGTCGCGAATCCCAACGAGGTCGTCGTCGTGATCAACCAGGACTACGTCACGCCGCGGGACTTCGTCGACGCCGTGGACGCGGCCGGCCTCGGCAGGTTCGCCTACCGCGGACCGACCGCGCCCGGCCGCTGGCCGACTTTGCGCCAGATGATCGACTCCGGCCAGCGCGTCGTGTTCCTCGCGGAGGAACATGCCGGCGCCGCGCCCTGGTACCACCTCGCGTACGACGGGATCACCGAGGAGACGCCCTACTCCTTCTCCAAGCCCGAGCAGCTGACGAGCCCGTCGGCCGTGCCGGCCAGCTGCCGCCCGAATCGCGGCGGCGACGGAGCGCCGCTGCTCCTCGTCAACCACTGGATCACCACCGATCCGCTGCCGCGACCCTCCAACGCGGACCAGGTCAACGCCTTTGGGCCGCTGCTGAACAGGCTGCAGGAGTGCCGCCGCATCCGCCATCACATCCCGAATCTCGTGGCGGTGGACTTCTACCGCCACGGAGACGTCGAGCGCGCGGTGGACGCGCTCAATGGGCTGGGGTGACCGCGCGTCAGCTCGGCTTCGCGTACATCTCGGCGGACGGCGATTCGAACTCATAGCCGACGAAGCCGTCGTCGCCGACGACCCACGCGTCGTGCCCCGGTTCGATGATGTAGGCCTCGCCGGGGCCGATCTCGAGCTCTGTCCCGTCGTCGTGGCTGATCGCCAGGCGGCCCGAAGAGACGACGCCCACGTGGCGCGCCTGGCAGCTGTCGGTGCCGGCGACCGGCTTCACGCACTCCGACCACTTCCAACCCGGTTCGAACGCGAACCTGCCGACGGTCGTGCCGCCCATCCGGACGACGTCGACTTTCGTCTTATCGGGAGTCCTTGTCTCGTCAGGCGAATCGAAGTTGCGCGACTCGATACCGGCCATGGTCTCTTCCTTTCGACGGTAGGGCGACCCTACTCTTGACCGCAATGGATTTCCGGCTCTTGGGGCCGCTCGAGGCGGACGACGGCGGGGCTCCCGTCGGCCTCGGCGGGGCCAAGCAGCGGGCCCTCCTGGCGGTGCTGCTGCTGAACGCGAGGCGCGCCTCGGTTAGGTTTGCCACATACCTGCGGCTCAACACCCGGTCGAGATCATCCTTGCGCGCGGCTTCGTGTCGAACCTCGCTACGCCCGCGTTCCTTGTCGGGCTCGACGGGACGCTCGTCTTCTACAACGAGGCGGCCGCCGAGCTGCTCGGCGTCGGCTTCGAGGAGGCCGGGCCGATGGCGGCGGAGGAGTGGGCGGGCCGGTTCGATCCGGTGGGAATCGAAGGGGAGGACGTTCCGCTCGACGAGCTGCCGCTCGGGATCGCGTTGATCGAAGGCCGCCCGGCGCATCGCGCGCTGCGGATCCGCGCGGCCACCGGCGAGGTGCAGACGATCGAGGCGACGGCGTTTCCGATTGTCGGACACGAGGGCCGCAGCGGGGCCATCGCGATCTTCTGGAGCGTGGCGAGCTGATGGTCGTCCGGGTGTGGGGAGCCCGGGGATCGCTTCCCACACCGGGAGCGGACATGGTGCGCTACGGCGGCAACACGTCGTGCGTGCAGGTGACGCTGTCCGATGGGACGCACGTGATCCTCGACGCGGGCACCGGCATCCGTAACCTGCCGACCGAGATGGGGGCCGACGGCCGGCACATCCACATCGTGCTCAGCCACCTGCACCTCGACCACATCCAGGGCCTGATGTTCTTCGAGCCGCTCTTCCACGCCGACCGACAGGTGACGATCTGGGGGCCGTCGGCGCCGGGCCGCTCGCTGCAGAGCAGGATCGGGCGCTACCTCTCAGCGCCACTCACACCGCTCGACGTCCGCGAGCTGCCGTGCCAGCTCGACTTCCGCAACTGTCCTGTGACGCACTGGGACATCGGGTCGGCGCGCATCCGCGCCGAGACAGTGACGCATCGCGGGCCGACGCTCGGCTTCCGGATCGAGGACGCCGGCACCTCGCTGTGCTACCTGCCCGACCACGAGCCTGCGCTCGTCGGCGATCTTGCCGGCCTCGAGCCGGAGTGGATCTCGGGCTACTCGCTCGGGCACGACGTCGACCTGCTGCTGCACGACTGCCAGTACACAGACGCCGAGTACCCGGCGCACATGGGCTGGGGCCACTCCGCGCTGTCGCACACGCTGCAGTTCGCGCACCGCTGTGCCGTGCGCCAGACGCTGCTCTTCCACCACGACCCGTCGCACATCGACGACGACCTCGACGAGCTGCTCGAGGTCGCGCGCGAGCGATGGGCCGAGCTCGGCGAGGACCCGAGCATGCTCGCGATGGCCAGCGAGGGCCTCGAGGTCGCCTTGACCGCCGCGCCGGCCTGAGAAAAAGGGGACAGGCCCCTCATTCTCACCGCAGGCGCTCGCGGGCCAGCAGCGCGCGCGCCGCGATCGCGCCCGGGGCGCCGTGGACGCCACCACCGGGGTGCGCGGACGCCGAGCCGAGGTAGAGGCCGCGGATCCCGGTTTCCGGCCTGGCGAGGCCCGGGACCGGCCGGAGGAAGAGCTGCTGGCGCAGCTTCGCGGTGCCGCCGTTGATCGCTCCGCCGACGAGGTTCGCGTCGGCGGCTTCGAGCTCGCGCGGGCCGGCGAGGCGGCGCGCGGCGATCCGGTCGCGAAAGCCGGGCGCGAGGCGCTCGATCTCGGACTCGATGCGCTCGGCGAGGTGCTCGAGATCGGGCGTGGCGCCCTGCGGCACGTGCATGTATGCCCACGCGCTGTCCGCGCCCGGCGGCGCGCGCGTCGGGTCGGCCGCGGCGTACTGGCCCAGGACCAGGAACGGGCGGTAGGGGATCCGCCCGCGCTCGAGGTCCTCAGCGGCCGCGCCGAGCAGCTCCATGCTCGCGCCGACGTGCACCGTGCCCGCCTGGCCGATCGCCGGATCGGCCCACGGGATCGGCGCCGTCAGCGCCCAGTCGACCTTGACCGTCGCGTCGTCGTAGCGGAAGCGCCGCAGGCCGAGCCGCACGCGCGCCGGGAGGTGCTCGCGCCCGACCAGCCCGAGGTAGAGCTGCGGCGCGCCGGTGTCCGCGATGACGCCGCGCGCCGCCTGCTCCTCGTGGCCGTGGGCGAGCCGCACCCCGGCCGCGCGCCCGCCGCGGATGACGACGCTCGCCACGCGGCTGCCGCACACGACTCGCCCGCCGCGCGACTCGAGCCGCCGCACCAGCGCGCCGGTCAGGCGGCCGGCGCCGCCCTCGGGGACTGGGAATCCGTGCTGCTGGCCGAGCGCGGTCAGCAGCAGGCCGAACAGAGCGCTGCCGGGCGAGTCCGGCGTGAAGTCGGCATGCAGCGCGTTGCCGGTGAGCAGCAGCGGCCCGCCCGCGCCGCGGAAGTGCGCGGTCGCGAGCCGGCGGACCGACGGCAGGCCGAGCCGAGCGAGCTCGACCACGCCGCGTGGCCCGAGCCGGGCGCCCGCGCGCAGGGGCGGGAACGGCGTGACGAACGCGTCCATGAACGGCTCGGCGATCCGCAACCAGCGCTTGTACAGCGCACGCCAGCGGTCGCCGTCGCCCGCTGCGAACGCGTCGAGCGAGGCCGCGGTGGCGTCGACGTCCGTGGACAGCAGCACGGTCGGCCCCTCGACGGTCGGGTGGGCGAGCACGAGCGGCGACCGGCGCCAGACGAGCCCGTGCTCCTCGAGCGCGAGGCCGCGGATCGCCGGCGACGCGGCCGCGAGCGGATAGAACGCGCTGAACAGGTCGTGCTCGTAGCCGGGCAGCGTGACCTGCGCCGAGCGCACCGCCCCGCCGGGCTCGTCCTGCGCCTCGAACACGACGACCTGCAGCCCGTGGTCGGCCAGCACGTTCGCCGCGACGAGCCCGTTGGGCCCTGCTCCGATGACAACGACATCGATCACGTCTCGGACTCCAAGCCTGAGGGAGAATGCCGCGCGACGCGCGCGCCACGCGCTTCCACATGACGATGCCCGGCTACGCGCCGACGCGGCTGGCGCCGGCGCCCGAGACCGCGGCGTCGCTCGGGCTGGACCGGCTGTTCGTCAAGCTCGAGGTCGAGCGCTTCGGCCTGCCGTCGTTCAAGGTGCTCGGCGCGTCGTGGGCGACGTGCCGCGCCCTCAGCGCGTGCGCCGGGCTCGATGAGCCGGTGGCGACCTTCGGGCGACTGCAGTCGCTCGCCGAGCAGCTGGGCGACCTGACGCTCGTCGCCGCGACGGACGGCAACCATGGGCGCGCCGTCGCGCACATGGCGCGGCTGCTCGGCCTGCAGGCGCGGATCTTCGTGCCCGACGACATGGCGCTCGCGCGCGTCAGCGCGCTCACGGGCGAGGGCGCAGCGGTCGACATCGTCCACGGCGACTACGACGACGCCGTCGCCGCGTCGGCGGCGATGGCCTCCGACGACGCGCTGGTCATCTCCGACACCTCGTGGCCCGGCTACCACGACGTGCCGGCGTGGGTCGCCGACGGGTACGGGACGATCTTCGCCGAGCTCGAGCACCAGCTCCTCGAGCCGTTCGAGCTCGTGACGGTCCAGATCGGCGTCGGCGCGCTCGCGTCCGCGACGGTGCGCGCGCTGGCCGGGCCGGGCCGGTTCGTGCTCGGCGTCGAGCCTGCCGACGCCGACTGCGCGCTGCGCGCTGTGCGCGACGGCGAGGACGCCCGTGCACCCGGGCCGCACGACTCGGTGATGGTCGGGCTGAACTGCGGCTCCGTGTCGCCGATCGCGCTACCGGATCTGCGGGCCGGCGTCGACGCGTTCTGCGCGGTCGACGACGACGCCGTCGGGACGGCGGTCCGCACCCTGCTCGACGACCGGCTGACATGCGGCGAGACCGGCGCCGCCGGCGTGGCGGGTCTGGTCGCGCTGCGCGAGGACTGGGGTGACGACAGCTGGTCGCGCCTCGGCGTCTCGGCGAGCCCGGTCGCGCTGGCGATCTGCACGGAGGCCCCGACCGACCCGGAGTCGTTCCGGCGAATCGCGGGCGGATCAGAGCCCGCGCCGGCCGCCTGAGCCGAGCGCCACCGGCACGAACGCGATCAGCGCGACGACCTGCGTGATCACCACGAAGATCTCGACCGAGCCGACGGAGTGGCCGTACAGGACGCCGAACAGCGTCCCGCCCGCCATCCAGGTCAGCCCGTAGATCGCGGTGAACGTCCCGTAGCCCGCACCGCGCCGGCTGGGCGGCACCAGGTCGGCGACCGCGGCGCGCATCGTGCTCTCGTGCATGCCGAGCCCGAGCCCCCAGACCGCGGCGCCGATCCAGATCACCGCGGGCATGGTCGAGAACGAGAGGAACGGCACGATCGCCGTGAGCAGCGGCACGACGACCAGCCCGCGCAGCCCGATGCGGTCATACAGCCGGCCCGAGCCGAGCGCGCCGAGCGCGGCCATGCCCATCGCCACCGCGTAGACGATCGGGATCACCGCCTCCTTGACCACGTGCTGCACCTGCAGGTGATAGGCGAGCACGGCGAACGTCGCGAAGCCGAGCATGTTCAGCGACGTATATCCCGCGTACCACCAGAAGCGCGCGGGCAGGTGCGACGGCTCGAGCTCGAGATCCTTCCGGCGTGCCTGCGCCGCGTGCTCATAGGCCTCGGGCGCCGGGACGGCGCGGCGCAGGCGGAAGATCACGAACATCGCGGCGATGCCCGGGACCACGAGGATCGCGAAGCCCCACCGAGAGCCGCCGCCAAGCGCAATCGCGAGCGCGACGACGAGCGGGCCGACGAACGCGCCGCTCTGGTCGAGTGCCTCGTGGACCGCGAACGCGTGCCCGCGCCCGATGTCGACGCTCGCCTGCGCGAGCATCGTGTCCCGCGCCGGCGTGCGCACCGCTTTGCCGAACCGCTCGGTGATCGTGAGCACCGCCGCCGGCCACAGCGTCCACGCAACCGCCATCAGAGGCACGGAGACCATCGTCATCGCATAGCCGGCGATGCTCTGCGTCCAATGTTGCTGCGTGCGGTCCGACAGCTTGCCGGTCCAGAAGCGGAACACCAGCGCGACCGCCTCGCCGGCGCCCGTGATGAACCCGACCAGCGCCGCGCTCGCGCCGAACGTCGCCAGGTAGGGGCCCGTGATGCTGCGCGCGCCCTCGTAGACGAAGTCGCCGAGCGCGCTGATCAGGCCGAAGGCGATCACGAACCGCATCGGGGTCAGTCGGTTGGGGGCCTGGGTCGTCACCGCCGGGGAATGGTCCAGGATTCGCGCGTGCCGCGCCCCGATCGCCATGAGCTCCTCGCCATCGCCGTGGGCGGCGCAGCGGGCGCGCTGCTGCGCGTGGCGCTCGCACGCAGCTACACGAGCGGGACCACGTCCTGGCCCTGGGTCACGTTCGCGGTCAACATGGCCGGTGCGCTGGTGCTCGGCTACGCCGTGACGCGGCTGCAGGAGCGGCTGCCGCTGTCGGCCTACCGCCGGCCGCTGCTGGGGACGGGATTCTGCGGCGCGCTGACGACGTTCTCGACGATGCAGCTCGAGCTGCTGCGGATGCTCGACGCGCACGGGTACGCGGCCACGAGCATCGCCCTCGGCTATGCCTGCGTGCAGCTGGCGAGCGCGCTCGTGCGCAGGGTCAGGACGATCGCGTGAGCGCCGTGGCCTGGATCGGCGTGGCGCTCCTGGGCGGCGCCGGCGCGATCGCGCGATTCCTGCTCGACGGCGCGGTCAGCGCGCGCACCGGGCGCGACCTGCCGCTCGGCACGCTCGCCGTCAATGTCGGCGGCGCGTTCCTGCTCGGGCTGCTCGCGGGCGTGTCGCTGCGCGGCAACGCGCTCGTCCTCGCGGGCGGCGCGACGCTCGGCTCGTTCACCACCTTCTCGACCTGGATGTTCGAGACGCAGCGCCTGAGCGAGGAGGGCGAGACCCGGGGCGCGCTCGCCAACGCGGCGTTCAGCCTCGCGGTCGGGCTCGGGGCGGTCGCGCTCGGCCGCCTGATCGGGGACCAGTTGTGACCGACCTGCTCAAAGTCACCACGTACTTCGGCGAGCGCCGGCACGCCGGCGATCGCTTCCTCGCCGACGCGCTGT
>VAYD01000187.1:0-377 GCA_005883905.1 Actinomycetota bacterium | reverse complement strand
CGCTCGTGTCACTCGCGGTCGACGCGCCGGAGCGCATCGAGGGGCTGCTCGGCGAGGTCGGCGCGCTGGAGCGCCACGGCCTCGTCACGGTCGAACCCGCGCGCGCCGCGGCAACCAACCTCGACGGCGAGATCAGGCTGACGGTCTACGTGGGGCGCCAGGACCGCGTCGGCGGGCGCCCGGCGTTCGTCGCGGTCTGCGACCTGTTGCGCCGCCACGGCGTTGCCGGCGCCACCGTGCTGCTCGGCGTCGACGGCACCGTCCGAGGCGTCCGGCGCCGCGCGCGCTTCTTCGCCCGCAACGCGGACGTCCCCGTGATGATCCTCGCCGTCGGCGCCGCCGAGGCGATCGCGGCTGCGCTGCCCGAGCTGCGCGAC
>VAYD01000186.1:2435-7571 GCA_005883905.1 Actinomycetota bacterium | reverse complement strand
CAGCGTCTCGGACTCCTCCTTCGTGAAGGACTCCCTGGTCTCGCGGTCCTTGACGAGCTCGAGCGCGTGGAAGTACCCGGCGCCGCGGACGTCGCCGACGATCGGGATGTCGCGCAGGCCGTCGAGCATCGCGCGGAACGCGGGCTCGTGCTCGCGCACGTTCTCGTTGATGCCCTCGTCCTCGAAGGCCTGGATGTTGGCCAGCGCGACCGCACAGCAGATCGGGTGGCCGCCGAACGTGAAGCCGTGCGAGAACGACGCCGTCCCCTGCAGGAACGGCTCGATCAGCTTGTCGTCGGCGATCACGGCGCCGAGCGGCGCGTAGGCGCTGGTGAGGCCCTTCGCCGTCGTGATGATGTCGGGCTGGTAGTCGTAGCGCTGCGCGCCGAACCAGTGGCCGAGGCGGCCCCACGAGCAGATGACCTCGTCGGAGACGAAGATCACGTCGTACTCGTCGCAGATCTCCCGCACGCGCTGGAAGTAGCCCTCGGGCGGCACGAAGCAGCCGCCGGCGTTCTGGACCGGCTCGAGGAACACCGCGGCGACCGTCTCAGGCCCCTCGAACTCGATCCGCTCGGCGATCGTGTCAGCGAGGTTCTCGGCGCCGTAGCCGGGCTTGAGCCGGTAGAGGTTCGTGTTCGGGACGTGGCACCCGCCGGGCGTGAACGGCTCGAACGGCGTGCGCAGGCTGGTGATGCCCGTGGCGGCGATGGCGCCGAGCGTCGTCCCGTGGTACGCGGTCTCGCGGCTGATGATCTTGGTCTTGTTCGGGTTGCCCGTGAGCTTGTGGTACTGGCGCACGAGCTTGATCGCGCTCTCGACCGACTCCGAGCCGCCGCTCGTGAAGAACACGCGGTTGAGGTCACCCGGCGCCAGCGAGGCGATCTTCGCCGCCAGCTCGATCGCCGGCGGGTGCGCGTAGGACCAGTTGGTGAAGAAACCGAGCTCCTTGGCCTGGTCGGCGCCGGCCTGCGCGATGTCCGCGCGGCCGTGCCCGATGTTCACGCAGAACAGCGCGCTGAGGCCGTCGAAGTAGCGGTTGCCATGCTCGTCCCAGACGTGGCAGCCCTCGCCGCGGACCAGCACCGGGATGTCGGCGCCCTGGTCATAGGCGCCCATGCGGGCGTAGTGCAGCCACAGGTGGCGCTTGGCCAGCTCCTGCAGGTTCCCGGTGGTCGTGGCGTTCTCGGTCGTTGCCATCGGCGGCCTCTCCTGTCCTCACGCCCGCTTGTCCGATTCGGCACAGCGGGTGATCGATCTGCACAACGGTACCTGGCGCCAACGGTAGGCGACAGGCGGTTGTCCACATTGGCACAACCCCCTGAGCGCTTTGTTGCACTCAGGTGCCCCGGGCGCGTATAGGCTCGCGGGCCGAGGAGGAGGACCCCTGCACTCCGGCGTCACACCTGCCCCAGAGACCGACACCGCGGCCAGCCTGGGCGCCGAGCCCGATGTCCGTCTCGTCCAACTGACCAAGCGATACGGCGACGTCGTCGCGGTCGACGGGGTCAGCATCGACATCGCCAAAGGGGAGTTCTTCACCCTGCTCGGCCCCTCCGGATCGGGCAAGACCACGACGCTGCGGCTGATCGCCGGCTTCGAGCTCCCCGACGACGGGAGGATCGAGCTCGGCGGCATCGACGTGACCAAACGGCCGCCCTACGCGCGCGACGTCAACACGGTGTTCCAGGACTACGCGCTGTTCCCGCACATGTCCGTGCAGGACAACGTCGAGTACGGCCTGAAGATCAAGAAGGTCGACCGGGCCGAGCGGCGCCGGCGCGCTGAGGACGCGCTCGACATGGTCAGCCTCGCCGGCTACGGCGCGCGCAAGCCCGCGCAGCTCAGCGGGGGCCAGCGCCAGCGCGTCGCGCTCGCGCGCGCGATCATCAACCGCCCGCGGATCCTGCTGCTCGACGAGCCGCTCGGCGCGCTGGACCTCAAGCTGCGCCAAGGCATGCAGGTCGAGCTCAAGCGCATCCAGGGCGAGGTCGGGATCACGTTCATCTACGTCACGCACGACCAGGAGGAGGCGCTGACGATGAGCGACCGCCTCGCGGTGTTCGACCAGGGCAGGATCGTCCAGGTCGGCCAGCCCGCCGAGGTCTACGAGCGCCCGTCGACCGAGTTCGTCGCCGGCTTCGTGGGCGTGTCGAACATGCTCGAGCGCGACGGCCGCCGCTTCACGGTGCGCCCCGAGAAGATCCGGATCCTCGACGACGGACGGCCGTCAGACGGTGAGCACGTCGAGTCCGGGACGGTCGTCGACGTCGCCTACGCGGGCATGGTCACCCGCTACGTCGTCGCGCTCGACGCGGGCGGAGAGCTTCAGGTGGTCCGCCAGAACCTCGAGACGACGTCCGCGGACGCGCTCGAGGATCGCGGACGGAAGGTGCACGTCGCGTGGCGTCCGCAACAGACGTACGCGATCGAGGACGGTCCCCCAGATCAGGAGGAAGCATGAGTACAAAGGGCCTGTGGGCGGCGCTCGTCGCCTGCATAGCGGCGTTCGGCGTCGCGGCGTGCGGAAGCAGCGACAACGGCAGCACCAGCGCCAACAGCGGCAGCGGGCTGAACCCGCCGAAACTGCCGGTGCAGAAGTCCGTCGGACAGGGCGAGGGGCAGCTCAACATCATCGCCTGGGCCGGGTACGCGGAGGACGGCTCGACGGACCCGAAGGTCGACTGGGTCACGCCGTTCGAGAAGGCGACGGGCTGCCAGACCAACGTCAAGGTCGGCAACACCTCCGACGAGATGGTCACGCTCATGCGGACCGGCAACTACGACGGCGTCTCGGCGTCCGGCGACGCGACGTTGCGCCTGATCGCCGGCGGCGACGTGGCGCCCGTCAACACCTCCCTCGTTCCGAACTACGCCCAGATCTGGAGCGGGCTCAAAGACAAGCCGTGGAACTCCGTCAAGAGGCAGATGTACGGGATCCCTCACGGCTACGGCGCCAACCTCCTGATGTCCAGCCCGAAGGCGTCGGGCGTCGGAACCTCGTGGGACGCGGTCTTCGACCCGTCGAAGATGACGCCCAACAAGGGGCACGTGACGGCCTATGACAGCCCGATCTACATCGCCGACGCGGCCGTGTACCTCAAGGCCCATCAGCCGGACCTGAAGATCACCAATCCCTTCGAGCTGGACAGCAAGCAGTTCAACGCAGTCGTGAACCTGCTCAAGACGCAGCGCAAGTACATCGGTGAGTACTGGGCCGACTACACCAAGGAGCAGGCCGCGTTCGCCAACGGGAACTCGACCGTCGGCACCACGTGGATGGTCAGCTCGAAGGCCAAGCACCCCAACTGCATGTACAAGTGGATGAACTGGATCACCTCGCCGAAGGTCCAGGCGCAGGTGGCCGAGTGGTTCGGCGAGGCTCCGGCCAACCGCGCCGCGTGCTCGCACACGGTCGCGAAGGACCACTGCAAGATCTTCCACGAGGGCGACGCGCCGTACTTCTCGAAGGTGTCGTTCTGGACGACGCCGATCAAGAGCTGCGGCGACGGCCGCGGCAACACGTGCGCCGACTACTCGCAGTGGGTCCAGGCCTGGACGGACATCAAGGGCTGACGCCCTGACCGCAGTTCCGGCATCCGTTCCCGGGAGGTCGGCGAGCCGCAGGCTCTCCGACCTCCTGCACGGCCGGCGGCGGCTGCAGCTGTCGCTGCTGCTGGCGGGCCCGATGGGCTGGCTGGTGGTCGCCTACCTGGGCTCGCTGGCGGTGCTGTTCATCGCCGCGTTCTGGCAGCTGGACGAGTTCAGCGGGAAGGTCGTCCACTCCTACGGCACCGGCAACTTCGAGACGCTGTGGAACGGCCACGTGTACCGCACGATCGTGCTGCGCACGGTCGGGATCGCGTCCGCGGTCACGGTCACCGACGCGATCCTCGCGTTCCCGATCGCGTTCTACATGGCGAAGGTCGCGTCGCCGCGGGTGCGGGGCCTGCTGGTGGTGGCGGTGCTGATGCCGCTGTGGTCCAGCTACCTCGTGAAGGTCTACGCGTGGCGGACGATGCTCAACGAGAACGGCATCCTCAACTGGGCGCTGCACCCGCTCGGGCTGAAGGGACCGGGGTTCGGCAACGTCGCCACCTGGATCGTCTTCAGCTACCTCTGGCTGCCGTACATGATCCTGCCGATCTACGCCGGCCTGGAGCGGATCCCGAACTCGCTGATCGATGCCTCGGGCGACCTCGGCGCTCCGCCCGGGCGCACGTTCCGGCGCGTCGTGCTGCCGATGGCGTTCCCGGCGGTGGTCGCCGGCTCGATCTTCACCTTCGCGCTGACCCTCGGCGACTACATCACGCCGAACCTGGTCAGCTCGACGCAGTTCATCGGCAATGTCGTCTACGCGAACGTCGGCGTCGCGAACAACCTGCCGCTGGCCGCGGCGTTCGCGACGATCCCGGTGATCGTCATGGTCGTGTACCTCCTGCTCGCCCGAAGGCTGGGGGCCTTCGAGCACCTCTAGGCCATGTTCCTGGGCCGCGGCACCCGGATCTTCCTGCGCGCCGGCACGCTGGTGACGCTCGCGTTCATCTACCTGCCGCTGCTCGTGATCCTGCTGTACGCGTTCAATCCGCGGCGGACGCAGGTGTGGCCGATCCCCGGGCTGACGCTCAGCTGGTTCGAGAAGGCGTGGCACAACCATGGCGCCCGCGACGCGCTGCTCACATCGATCAAGGCCGGCCTCGGCGCGACGGCCATCGCGATCCTGCTGGGCACGCTCGCCGCCGCGGCGGTGTCGCGCTACCGGTTCTTCGGCCGCGAGACCATCTCGTTCTTCGTGATCCTCCCGATCGCGCTGCCGGGCATCGTGACCGGCATGGCCCTGAACTCGACGTTCACGCAGGTGCTGCACGTCGACCTGACGCTGTTCACGGTGATCGTGGGACACGCGACGTTCTGCATCGTGGTCGTCTACAACAACGTCGTCGCTCGCATGCGGCGAACGTCGCGCAACATCGAGGAGGCGAGCGCCGACCTTGGCGCCGACACGTGGCAGACGTTCCGGTTCGTCACGTTCCCGCAGCTGCGCAGCGCGCTGATCGCGGGCGGGCTGCTCGCGTTCGCGCTGAGCTTCGACGAGGTGATCGTCACGACGTTCACCGCCGGCGCGACGGAAACGCT
>VAYD01000186.1:0-2292 GCA_005883905.1 Actinomycetota bacterium | reverse complement strand
GGACCGTCCGCCGCGGCTCGGGCGAGCCGTACGTCCTGATCCACGGGATCGGCGCGCGGGCCGAGCTGTGGGAGCCGGTGATGGACGCGCTCGCCGAGCGCTACTCGGTGGTCGCGGTCGACCTGCCGGGGTTCGGGCGCTCGCACGCGCAGGTGCAGCGGCCGACGATCGATCGCCAGACCGAGGCGTTCGCCGGCTGGCTACGCGACGAAGGGCTGGCCGGATGCCACGTCGCCGGCAACTCGATGGGAGCGGCGATCGCGCTGGAGCTCGCGCGGCGGCGGGCGGTGCGCAGCGCGGTCGCGATCGCGCCGGCCGGGTTCTGGACGGGCAAGGAGCGGCGCTGGTGCCAGGACTCGCTCGCGCGCGCGAAGGCGCAGATCCGGGTGCTGCGGCCGGTCCTGCCCGCGCTCGTCGCCAACCCTGTCGGGCGCGCCGTCTTCGGCTGGCAGCTGTTCGGGCGCCCCTGGGCGGTTCCGGCCGACGAGCTGGTCGGCGCCTCCGACGCGCTCCTGGGCGCCGAGGCCTTCGACGAGGCGCTGGCGCTCTTCGACGACTACACCTTCCACGACGCCGAGCAGCTCGACGGCGTGCCCGTGACGGTCGTGTGGGGCTCGCGCGACCGGCTGCTGCTCGCGCGGCGCCAGGCGGCGCGGGCTCGTCGCGTGCTGCCGGGCGCGCGGCATGAGTGGCTCGAGGGCGCCGGGCACCTGCCGATGTGGGACGCGCCGGAGGCGGTGGCGGCGGTGCTCGCCGAGGGTGCCGCCGCGTAGACGCTCAGCGCGGCCGCTCGGTTGGGCGCTCCGCGCTGGTTGCGTTCGGCGAGGAAGAGGGTGAGCCGCCGCCGCAGCTGACGAAGTGAACCCCCACGGTGCATTTCGTCAGCCGCGTAGTGCGGGCGCGACGAACTGGGCGCTATGCGGCCGCAGGCGCCGCAGCGCCCACGCCCGCGGAGCGGACCGGGGCCGGCGTGAGGGCGGAGGCGACGATGATCATGAGGAACGCCACTGCCTCGATGGCGATGCCGAGGGCGTCGCCGGGGAGCGGGTCGCCGAAGACCACGATGCCGCCGGCGATGCAGGAGATGTTCGCGGCCGTGCCGGTGATCGCGATGACCGGGACGGCGTCGCCGTCCTGCAGGCCGCGGGCCGATGCGTAGAAGGCTGCGACGGAGGCCGAGATCGTGACGAGGAGCCACGGGCTGACGAGGACGCCGAGGACGCCCTCCATCCCGCCGACGTGCGTCAGGGCCTTGATCGCGACGTCGCTGACGCCGAAGAGCACGCCGCTGGCCGCGCCGAGCATCACGCCGTGGTGCTCCGCCGGGGCGCCGGCGCGCGGGCCCATGATCAGGAGGCCGCCGATGAAGAAGAGACCCGCCTCGAAGGCGATCATCGCCGGCGTGTTGAACGCGGAGTGGGCGCCGTGGGCGGCCGGGAGCGTGACGGCGAGCAGCACCAGGCCCGCGGCGGTGAGGCCGAGGCCGCCCCACTGGCGCGGCCCGACCTCGAACCCGAAGAGGCGGTCGGCCATCACGGCGATCAGGACGACGCCGCCGGCGAGCACGACCTGGACGACCGACATCGGCGCCAGCGCCAGCGCGGCGACGTGGAAGCCCCAGGCGCTCGTCGCGACGATCATGCCGAGCGCGAACCACTTCGAGGAGTACAGCGCCCTTGCCGTGCGCAGCGGGTGGCGGATGTCGACCGGCGGGGCCTCACAGGCGCCGCGGTGCTTGAAGAAGAACCCGAGGTTCGAGACAACCGCGCAGAGCAGCGCGAGCAGGATGCCGAGTTGGATCGTCATAGATCAGTAGGAACTGGGGGCACACTCGTGGAGCAGGAGCGCCGAGCGTTGCACCTACCATCGGCACCACGCTGCACCCACTTGACCCTGGTTCCTTGTCCGCGGCAGGGTAGCGAACCTGCCTTAGACGGACCTAAGTACTCCCCCTCCCCCGTGAAGTTGCACCAATCAAGCGAGAAACCGCTGCTGTTTGTCGACATCGATGGCGTGTTGTCGCTCTGGGGCTTTCGCATGGACGAATGGCCGAACGACGGTGCCTGGCACCAGATCGACGGCGTCTCCCACTTCCTTTCGGCCCGCGCAGCGCGCAACCTCCTAGCGCTCTGCACCATCTTCGATCCAGTCTGGTGCAGCGGCTGGGAGGAGAAAGCCGGCGACTACCTTCCCCACTTGCTCGGGCTGCCTCGGTTTCCCCATCTGGAGTTCGAACGAAACCCAGGTCGCGGTCTTGCGCATTGGAAGCTCGATGCGATCGAGTCCTATGCG
>VAYD01000531.1:1417-3058 GCA_005883905.1 Actinomycetota bacterium | reverse complement strand
TCGGCGCGGCCGACGCCGGCGCCGAGCGACTCGACCCGCAGCTCGCGCGGCAGCTCGACGCCGGGCAGGTAGACCAGGTTCTCGCGGTCGGCATTCAGGCGCTCGGCCTGCTCGGCGGTGCGCGCCTGCAGCGTCGTGCGAAAGCCCCCGCGGGCGAGCAGCACCGCGACCGCGGTGCCGAACGAGCCCGCGCCGATCACGACGGCACGCCGCCCCCTCGGTCCGGGCAGCTGAAGCTGTGGGCGCGAGCGCTCCGCCACGGCGCGGACCCTACGTCACCGTGTCGGCAGCAGGTCGCTCAGCGAGGCGGCAGCGCGCTCGATCGCCTCGAGCGTCGGCGCCTCCACGACGCGCTGGAGGTCGAGCATCCGCGCGCCGAACGGGTCGAGGTCGTTCGTCCCGACGATCGCGAAGCACGGCACCCCGGCCTGGCGCGCGCGGGTCGCCGCCTCGCCGAGCGCCTTGCCGACGAGGCTCGTCTCGTCCAGCCGGCCCTCGCCGACGATCACGGCCGCGGCGGCGCGCATGCGCGCGTCGTACCCGAGCGCGTCGAGCACGAACGGCGCGCCGGGCTCGAGCACCGCGCCGAATGTCGCCCACAACCCGCCGGCGAGCCCGCCCGCGGCGCCGGTCATCGCGACGCGGCGCGGGTCGCGCGGCCAGCCGAAGGCGAGCTTGTCGAGGCGACGCGACAGGCGCTTGACGGCAGCCGCGTCGGCGCCCTTCTGCGGCGCGAACACGCGCGCCGCGTCCTCGAACGGCGTGCGTACGTCGCACAACACGACCAGCCGCGCGCCGCCGAGCCCGCCGGCATCCGCGATCGCCTCGATCGCGCCGCGACCGCCGTCGGTCGTCGCGCTGCCGCCGGCTGCGACGAGCACCAGCTGCGCGCCCGCATGCACCGCGGCCACGATCAGCTCGCCGGTCCCGCGCGACGATGCGGCCTCGGGGTCGAGCTCGCCCTCCGCGAGGCGCGCCAGGCCGCTGGCCTCGGCGACCTCGACGATCGCGGTCGCACCGTCCTCGATCAGGCCGAAGCCCGCCCGGACCGGCCGCCCGAGCGGATCGCTCACCTCGGCGCCGGCGGTCTCGCCGCCGAGGGTCGTCAGCAGCGCCGCCATCGTTCCCTCGCCGCCGTCGGCGATCGGGCACAGGTCCGTCGGCGGGAAGCCTGCGCGCTCGAGCCCGCGGCCGATCGCGGCCGCGACGGCGGGAGCTGCGAACGTGCCCTTGAAGGAGTCGGGAGCGGCGAGGACCTGGCGCATCGGACGCAATAGTCTGCCCGCATGATCGCGCTCGTCACCGGCGCCTCGAGCGGCATCGGCGAGGCAACCGCTCGCCGCATTGCGCGCGAGCCGGGCGCGATGCTGATTCTCGTCGCCCGTCGCGAGGACCGGCTCAACGCGCTCGCGGACGAGCTCGGCGGCGGCGCGAAGGTGGTCGCGGTCGACCTGACCGACGACGATGCGCCCGCACGCGTCGCCGAGGCGGTCGGCGACGAGCTGCACCTGCTCGTCAACAACGCCGGCGCCGCGTGGCGCGGGCGCTTCCACGAAACCGGGTGGGCGAACATCCAGCGCCATATGGAGCTGAACTTCGGCGCCACCGTTCGCCTGACGGAGGCGCTGCTGCCGGCGCTAC
>VAYD01000531.1:463-1375 GCA_005883905.1 Actinomycetota bacterium | reverse complement strand
CGGTCGCCGGTTGGACCGATGCGCTGCACCTGGAAGAGAAGCCGCACGGCGTGCATGTCGGTCTCGTGCTGCCGGGCTTCGTCGTCACCGAGGGCTTCCCGCAGACGGAGCTCGTCGGCAACCCGCGCACGCGCTGGATCGTCAGCACACCGGAGAAGGTCGCCGACGCGATCTGGGAGGCCGGGCCAGGCGGCAAGGCCGAGCGCTACGTGCCGCGCGTCTACGGGCTGGCGGCGGCGCTGCGCATCGTCGCGCCGAGCCTCACGCGCCGCGTCCTGGGCGGCGGCAGCGACTCGTTCACGCCCTCAACGGGCGGCGATCAGTCGTCGAGCTGATCGTAGGTGCACTCGCGCGGCGCCTTGTCCTCGCGCCAGCGCTGCACCTTTGCGCCGTGGCGGATGCGCCCGTCGGAGACGTGGTCGAACGTGATCTCGACGACGAGCTCGGGGCGCAGCGCGATCCACTCCATGTCGCGGCCTTGGCTCCAGCGGGAGGGCTCGCCGCTGCCGCGCTCGCCGGTCTCGTACGGGGCGAGCTTCTCGGGAAGCTCGCGCTTCTCCTTCGCGCTGAACCCGCTCGCGTGGCCGACCGGACGCAGGCGGTCGTCTTCGTACATGCCGAGAATGACAGCCCCGAGCGTGCCCTCGGCCTTGCCGGGGCGCCAGCCGACGACGACGCAGTCCGCCGTCCGCATGCGCTTGACCTTGACCATGCCGACGCGCTCGCCGGGGTGGTAGGGCTCGCCGACCTGCTTGGCGATCACGCCCTCCTCGGTCTGCAGCCAGCCCTCGGCTTCGGCCGCGGTGCGCACGACGGGCGCCAGCTCGATGCCGTCGACCTGCTCGAGCGCGACGCGCCGCTCGTCGTAGCTGTGCTCCATCAGCACCTGATCGGCGCGTGCCAGCAGGTCGA
>VAYD01000531.1:0-450 GCA_005883905.1 Actinomycetota bacterium | reverse complement strand
CGCGACTTCGCCGGGTGGATGCGCTGGCCGAGCGTGTCGAACGACGACGCGACGATCTCGCCGTCGAAGACGAAACGGCCGGGCGGGAACGACGCGGCGACCTCGGGGAAGTAGCGGGTCAGATCCTTGCCGTTGCGCGACTGCAGCTCGACCTCGCCGTCGTCGACGAACGCGACGCAGCGAAAGCCGTCGTATTTGACCTCGTAGGCCCAGCCCTCGCCGTCAGGCAAGCTCTCGCGCGATCGCGCGAGCTGGGGCAGGACCGGGGGCGTGAGCGGAAGCGTCATCGCTCCGCACCTTAGCCTGCAGCAGGATCACGGCGGCAAGGACGAGCACGCCGCCGGCGAGCTGGCCCGGCCCGAGCCGCTCGCCGTAGAGCGCCATCGCGAGCGACACGGTCACGACCGGCTCGAAGCAGGACAGGATGCTCGCGGTGGACGGGCCGACACG
>VAYD01000185.1 GCA_005883905.1 Actinomycetota bacterium | reverse complement strand
GACGAGCGGCCCGTCCCCGGTCTCGACGTAATGCAGCTTGACGTCACCGACGTCGGCAAAGCCCTCGCGGAGGCCGGCTTCCGCGGCCAGGTTGGTGGACAACTCGGGGGTTGAGCTCATGATGATCTCCTCAGCGACCGGAAGCTTGCGCGCATCTCCTCGCAGAAGAGCTGCGGCTGCTCCCAGGCGGCGAAGTGGCCGCCACGGTCGAGGCGGTTGTAATGGATGAGGTTGTCGGGGTAGGCGCGCTGGGACCAGGTTTGCGGCGCCTGGTAGAGCTCGTCGGGGAAGACGCTGATCGCGAACGGGATCGTGATCGGCTTGGCGTCGAAGAAGTCCGCCTTGTTCTCCCAGTACAGGCGGGCGGCGGAGACCCCGGTGTTGGTCAGCCAGTAGAGGGTGATGTTGTCGAGGATGTCGTCCCTGGTCAGGTCGCCGGGCAGGCGTCCTTGCAGGATCTGCGCGATGAGCCCGGGCTGGCCGGTGCCATCGCCGTGGTCGATCGCGAACGCGGCGAGATCGATGGGCGAGTCCGCCAGCCCGTAGAGCGTCTGGGGCCGCGCCGCCATGATCTGGGCGTAGGCGACGTGCTTCGCGTAGAACGCGCGCAGCTGCTCGTAGGCGGCGAGTTCGTCGCCGGACAGATCCGGTGGCGGCGCCTCGCCGGTCTCGAAGCCCCTGACGAGCTCGGCCGGCGCGGTCCCGGGCATGTTGGAGTGGATGCCGAGCAGCCCGTCGGGCGCCTGGATGCCCATGTGCTGCGTGACCGCGGCGCCCCAGTCGCCGCCCTGCGCCACGAAGCGGTCATAGCCCAGGCGCTTCATCAGCACGACCCAGGCCCGTGCGGTCCTTACGGGGTCCCAGCCGACGGCGGTTGGCTTGGCGGAGAACCCATGGCCCGGCAGCGACGGGATCACCAGGTGGAACGCGTCCGACGCGCCCGCGCCGTGGGCGCTCGGATCGGTCAGCGGGCCGACGATCTTCAGCTGCTCGATGATCGAGCCGGGCCAGCCGTGGGTGACGATCAGCGGCAGCGCGTCCTCGTGCGGGGAGCGCACGTGGATGAAATGGATGTCGAGCCCGTCGATCTCGGTGACGAAGTTAGGCAGCGCGTTGAGCTCGGCCTCACACCTGCGCCAGTCATAGTCGGTCGCCCAGTAGCGGGCGAGGTCCTGCATCAGCGCGAGCGGCACGCCCTGCGAGTCGTCGTCGACTGTCTCGCGCTCGGGCCACCTGGTCGCCGTGATGCGGGCGCGCAGATCGTCGAGCTCGGCCTCTGAGAACGCGATCTCGAACGGGCGGACGCCCGTTCCTTCAGCAATGTCAGTCGTGGACACTTCAGCTCCTCCTTGCTCACTCGTTGACGACGAGGAACGGCTTGCCTTTCTCGACGACGTAGGTCGCGAGTTCGGCCGCGGGACCGCTGCCGACGTTCCGGACCGCGTGGACGGTCTCGGCCGGGACGGTCAGGCCGTCGCCGGCGCTGACCGTGATCGGCGACTCGCCGTCTAGGTGGTACTCCAGCGACCCCTCGAGGACGTAGATGATCTCCTCGCCCGGGTGCTTGTGGCGGACGAACGGCGCCGCCGGGCCGATGTCGACGCGGTTCTGGATGACCTCGCGCCCGGAGACGCTGAGATCGTGGCGCTGCACATCTGTGCGGAAGAGTCCTGGCGCCTGCTGGACGGCGGTGCTCACGTCTGCCTCCTTTAGCGGTGAGCCGCGACAGGCGCGGACTTCCTGGTCGCAGCGATGGCCTGCAGGATCACGTCGGTCACCGCCTGCGGCTGCGAGACCATGATCACGTGGGAGCCGTCGAGCTCGGTGATCGCCGCGCCGGCGCGCTCGGCCATGGAACGCAGGACGTCGGTGCCGGCCGCCTTGTCGCCGGTGGGCACGACGGCCCACGAGGGCAGACGCCTCCAGGCCGGGGCGCCGGTCGGCTCTGAGAACGCGAGCTCGGCGACGGGCCGCTGGGTGGCGGCCACGAGCGCCGTCTGCTCGGCGGGCAGGTCGGCGGCGAAGGCGTCGTGGAGCTTGGCGGGATCGATCGTGAACTCGACGGCCGTGTCGCCGTTCGCGGTCGGGTACCGGTGAGGGACCAGGGCGCTGTTCAGGACGCTGTCTTTCGACCCGGCCTCAGCCTCACCCAGCGCCTCGCCTTCGTCGGGCGCGAAGGCGGCGACGAACACGAGGCCGACCACGTTGTCGGCCTGCGCCGCCGCATTGGTGATCACCGCGCCGCCGTAGGAGTGCCCGACGGCGAGCACCGGCCCCGGCGTCTGGTTGAGGACGGCGGCGATGTGGGCGGAGTCGATCGAGATCCCGCGCAGCGGGTTCGCGGCGGCGACGACCGGGACGCCCTGCGCCTGCAGCCGCTCGATCACGCCGTTGAAGCTGGACCCGTCGGCGAAGGCGCCGTGCACCAGCACGACGGTCGGGGTTGACTCGGACATGCTTTCTCCTTTCGATCAGCGCAGGGACCGGAACGCGGCCCGCATCTCGTTGGCGAACACCTCGGGCTCCTCCCAGGCCGCGAAGTGGCCGCCCTTGTCGACCTCGTTGAAGTAGCTGAGGGTGGGATAGACCTGCTCGGCCCAGCTGCGCGGCGCCCGGAAGATCTCGCCCGGGAACACCGTGAACGCGACCGGGAGCGAGACCTCGGGTGGCGCCTGGCCGGGCGAGGCGGCTGCGGCTCGCCCGCTCTCCCAGTAGATCCGTGCGGCCGACGTGCCGGTGGCGGTCAGCCAGTACAGCGTGATGTTGTCGAGAACCGCGTCCCGGGTGAGGCTGCCGGATGGCGTGCCGTCGACGAAGGCACGGGCGATCTTCTCGTAGGCGTCGGCGTCGTGGTTGAGGATCCACGACGCCAGACCGGCCGGCGAATCGGTCAGCGAGTAGCCGATGGTCTGCGGCGTCTGACCCTGCTCGGCGATGTAGCCCTTTTTGAACTGCGTCACCAGCGGGGCGAGCTCCGCCCGCTCGTGCTCGGTGAGCCCTTCGGGGATGGGCGCGCCGGCGAAGACCGCCGCCGTGATCTCGGGCGGCTGCCGGCGGAGGAAGTTGAGGTGGATGGCTGCCAGCCCGGTCGGTGCCTGGATCGCCATGGTGTCGGTGACGGCGGCCCCGACGTCGCCCCCCTGGGCGACGTAGCGGGTGTAGCCGAGTCGGTTCATCAGCTGCGCCCAGGCTTGCGCGACGCGGCCGGGGTCCCAGCCGACCGCGGTCGGCACCTCCGAGAAGCCGTACCCGGGCAGGGACGGCACGACGAGATCGAAGGCGTCCTCGGCGCGCCCGCCGTGGGCTGTCGGGTCGGTC
Source organism: Actinomycetota bacterium (assembly GCA_005883905.1). Classification (GTDB taxonomy): domain Bacteria; phylum Actinomycetota; class Thermoleophilia; order Solirubrobacterales; family Solirubrobacteraceae; genus AC-49. The sequence goes on along the minus strand of VAYD01000185.1, from coordinate 6,688 downwards.
AGCGGCCCGACAAGGTCGAGCATCTCGACCACCGAGCCCGGCCAGCCGTGCGTGATGATCAGCGGAAGAGCGTCCTCGTGATTCGACTTCACCTGGATGAAGTGGATGTCGAGCCCGTCGATCTGCGTCTTGAACTGCGGTACGGCGTTGAGCCTCGCCTCGAGCCTGCCGAAGTCATAGTCGCTCGCCCAGTAACGAACGAGCTCCCGCATCGCCGCCGACTGCACACCTTGCGACGCATCGTCCACGAGCTCCTTCGGGGGCCAGCGGGTCGCCGAGAGGCGGCGCCGGAGGTCGTCGACGGCCTCCGCGGGGAATTCGGCGCGGAAGCTGCGGATCGCGGTTGCACTCGCTGGCTTGGTCGCGGTGGAAATGCGGACGCTCCTTGGTTGCGGACGTCGCACAGCTTCACGTCACCCTCAACCCGTCGCGCCCGTGAACACCCTGGAGTCGACCCCTGGTCCCTGAAGTCGGCCCTGGTCCCGGAGTCGTCCCTGGCCTGCTCTCGCAGGCGGCCGGTGAAGGGGTGATCGGCTCCGAGCCGATGCGCCTTCCGGTGTGCTCGCCGATCGCCATGACCAGCGAGGGTTGGCCTGTCAGTTCCGACCGCGACGATGTGCCCAACCTCGATCGCGTCGAGCGCTCGTGTGACGCCGCCAGCCCAAGTCGACACCGCCAACACGTCGACGACCTGGCCAGTCGACGATGCGGCGGCTACGTCTGAGCGCCGATCAGCTCCTGGGAGATCGCGTCTATGAAGGGGGCGGGGTCGTCGAGCTTCGCGAGTGTGATCAGCGAGGCGACGTAGTGCTCGAGCTTCTCGTCAGGGATGCTGCGCCCGCTTTGGCGGAGCGAACTTGTCGGCGGCGAAGATCGCCGCGACCTCGCCGCCCGCTTCACGGACCCGTCGGCGCAAGTCTGCCTTGCGCTCGTCGTACGAGGCGATGGTCGTGTCCTCGCTGAGCACGCGCACAAGCTCTGCCACCTCGCGGTTGACGCTCCACGCGATGTCGTCGGCCGTTGCTGTGGTGTCCTCCACGACGTCGTGCAGGAGGCCGGCGGCGATGACAGTGTCTGGAAATCCGCACATCGGTGCGCTTGCGGATCCAGTCGACGAACTCGTCGTGTGTCGCCTCGCCCGCGGCGACGCGCTCGACCCAGCCGGCGTCGATCGCGACTTCCGGCGGTCTCCAGACCAGCCCGAGGAATCGCGCGGTCAGCAGGAACGCGGCGCGCTTGTTGGCGTCCGGCCGCGGATGGTTCTTGGCGAGCGCCCGCTCAATTCGGGCCCCAGGCAGGCGCGGACTCGTACGCGTCCGTCGTGGTCACACGGCGCAGCTGCGAGCCGTCCGAGTTGACGGTGAAGAGGTCGAGCTGGGAGATGCGGTAGCTCGAGGTCGGCCGAGGCTGGGCCGCGAACGCGATCCGCCCGCCGTCCGGCGACCATGCCGGCTGCTGGAGCGCGCCGACACTCGAGCGCGTGTCGCCCTGCACCAGCTTCCGCAGGCGCGTGCCGTCTGCGCGCACGACGTAGAGCGAGGGTGAGTGGCCGCCCTCGGATGCGAACGCGATCTGCGACCCGTCCGGCGACCAGTCCGGATAGCCGGCGCCCAGGTCCCAGGGGGTGATCCGGCGGGCGGCGCCACCGGCCGCGTCGAGGACGAACAGGGCGGTGGCGAGCATGGAGTGCTTGTTGGGGTGCGCGAAGCTGCCCAGCGCCACGACGATGTGGCGACCGTCCGGTGACCAGCGCGGCGCGCCGTCCCACGGCTGAAGATCTGCGTCCCACCGCCTGATCGTCGCGGGCCGGCCGCCGCTCGCGGGGATGGTCAGCAGTTCGACACGCGAGGCGTACTGCTGATGCTCGTACGGCTGGCGAACGCTGTGCACCGGGCCGTAGAACCGCAGGAAGGAGATGCGCCCGTCGGGGGCCCACGCCGGCAACGCGTCGAACAGGCACCCGGGCGTGGCGGGGCAGTCGCTGACCAGACGCCGCACATCGCGGCCGGCCGCATCGGCCGTGTCGATCTCCGTGCGAGCCCGCGGCAGCTGGCGTCCCGTCAGCACCCGGTTGATCTCGTACGCCGCGTTCGCAAGCCCGCGCACGAACGCGATCCGCGTGCGGTCCGGCGACCAGGCCGGGTGACGGGCGCCGCCGGGCAGGCGCGGAAGCCGCCGCGTCGTGCCGTCGGGCAAGCGCTCAGCGAGTTGCGTGGCGGTGGCGGGTCGCTGGGGTTCGGTCGAGATCTCGTAGACGAGCGGGCCGTCGTGCGCGCGCTTCGAGGCCGACGGGCCAACCTTGCTCGCCGACCCGCACCCGGTCGCTGTCGCGGCGATCGCGGTGATAGCGCATCCAACGGAGGCGATGCGAAGCGCGACGTTCAACATGGCTGTGTGCGCAGCATCGCGTCTCGTAGCGCGCCGCGTATCCAGGCGCATCCGGAATCGGGCTGGGGACGCTCCGATCACGGCCCGATGCGCTTCCACGGATGCGAGGCCAAGAGCGCCTGCAGATGCGGCCGGTCCGCCGCCCGGATCACGCTGAAACGGAGCGCCCCGTCGGGTCCGGCCGCGATCGATACGTAGGCCTCGTCGCGGCCGGGCCCGCTGCCGAGCGTCCACGCCGTGCGCGCCGGCGTGCCGGCGTACGTGCCGGCCGTGCCCGGTCCTGGGGGCTCGCTCCAGCGCAGGCGCCAGTGGCCGCGGCGCAGCGTCAGCGTTGCGATGCCGCTGCGGTCGACGATCCCTTTCGCGTCGGCGGCGCGCAGGTCGTCTGGGGTGATCTGCACGCGGTAGACGCCGTCGGGCAGGGGCGAGCGGACGCCGCGGGCGGGGCCCTCGTGGGAGTGGCGCCGGCCGCAGGCCGAGGGAATGCGCAGCGGAGGATCGGGTGCCGTCCGGCGGCGCAGGCGCTCGACCGCCCCGATGAGCCGGCGGTCGCCCAGCCGCCAGTAGGCCAGCCGCAGCGTCCGGCGCAGATCGGCCACCGCGCGCGGCGACGCTGACACGGCGCGGACTCCCGCGGCGCAGAGCTCAGCGAGCAGGCGCTGGTCGCCGCCGGCAACGGCCGGCGAGCGCCGCTGGGCGGCGGCTGCCGCGGCGTGGACCCAGCCACGCTCGCGCGGCGTCAGGCGTGCCAGTGCCTCGGGGTTCGCCACGATGACCGCCGTTCGCGGCCAAAGGACAGCGTCGACCGTGACCCACGGGCCGAGCGTCCGGCACGCCCGATCCGGGGCGGCGCAGCGTCCGCCGTAGCGGTCGAAGAACAGCGAGTCGAGGTCGTCCTCGTAGACCGTCGGTCGCTCTGGCCCGCCCTCTGCCGTGACGTACATCGAGAACACCTTCGAATACGTGAGCGGCCGCGGGTACGCGCCGATTGCGTGCAGGGACAGCGCGGGCAGCGGCGATGTCGGCAGGTAGTGCTCGCTGGGCCGCCATGCGCGCAGCCCGATTGCATGGCCCGCGACATCGCGCAGGGAGCGGATCGGGCCACGCGTGCCGACGGGGTGGGTGAGGCGGCCGGCCAGCAGTGCCAGCCCTTCGACTCCGGCCGCGCGCGTGCGTTCGATCATGCGCTTGCCCAGCGGCCCGTTGATCACAGCGGCCTGGAGTGAGTAGCGGTCCACCAGCATCGGCGCGTCGAGCACGTCGAACATGCGCGCGCCCGCCCGCACGAGGAACCGCGTGTGCGCGACGCCGAGCTCGGCGCGCCCCGCGTTGACGTCGCGGATGAGCCGCGTCTCGAGCGCCTCGCCCCCGCGGCCCCACCGATCGTCGTAGGCGATCCGCACGCGCCCGTGCGAGAGCGCCGCGACCTTCGCCGCAAAGAACGCCGCGCCGGGCTCGTGCGCCAGCCCCGCCGGATTCGCGATCTCCATCCTGAGCACGCGGGCGCGCGAGCCGCCGCCGCGTCCACAGCCGGTCAACGCGGTCGCCACGGCGACGACCAGCAACGCGATCGTTACTGCGCGCATGGAAGCTCCGCCCGGATGGTGGTGCCCTCGCCGGCTGGGCTGCTCACCGCGAGCATCCCGCCTGCCGCCTCGACGCGGTCGGCGAGGCCGTGCAGACCCGATCCGCGGGAGGGATCGGCGCCGCCGGCGCCGTCGTCGACGACGTCGACGCAGACGCGTCCGCGGTCCACGCTCACATGACAACGCGCTGTCGTGGCGCCGGAGTGCTTCGCGGCGTTCGTCAGCGCCTCCGCGCACACGAAGTAGACGGCCGCCTCGACGGGCTCGGGCAGCCGCTGCTCGGGGGCGCTCACGTCCACCGCGAACGGTGCCCTCTTTGCCAGCGCGGCGAGCGCCGCCGCCAGCCCGCGCTCGGTGAGCACCCGCGGATGGATGCCGCGCGCCAGCTCGTCGAGCTCCGTGCGCCCCTGCCCGAGCTCGGCCTCGACGAGGTCGAGCAGTTCCGCTTGATCCGTTGTGAGCGGCGCGCCCGCGCCCGCGCGCGCGGCGCGCACCGTTGCGGCGACCTCGGCGAGATGGCGCGCCGGGCCCTCGTTCAGCCGGCGTGCAAGCCGCCGGCGCTGGGCGTCGCCGGCCGTGACCATCCGCCGGCGCGATGCGAGCAGCTCCACGACCTGCGCGCCCGCGGCCGCCTGGAGGCGATCGTTGGCCAGCATCAACCCGGCGGCCTCGCGCACGGCGCCGACGAGCTGGGGTTCGTCCAGTAGCGAGGCATCGTGGACGAGCGCAGCGATGCGCTCTCCGCCCTGTTCGACCACCGTCGTAGCGCGGCCGTCGGTCGCGGCCGGAAGCGTGACGGGACGGCCTTCGAGGTCCACGTACTCCTGGCGGGCCGGGAGCCAGTAGGCGATCTCGAGCGTCGGGTCGTGCAGCGCGCGGGCAAGCGCATCGCGCGTGCGCGGGGAGCGGCGCGCCGGACCGAGCTCAACGATCAGGTCCGTGATGCCGGCGCGCGCCGGGCCCGAGGCCGTCGAAGCGAGGAGCACGGCGCCGGCGCACAGGGCGCCCTCGTATGCGTACAGCGCCGCGCCGGCATAGCTCGCCGACACATCTCCCAGCGCGGTGGACGCCGCGATTGCCAGTGCCGCGCTGAGGGCGAACATGGCGCCTGCGAGACGCGGAGGAGCGCGCAGCGCGAGCGCTGCGAGCAGCACTGCGACCGCCACGTCCAGCTCACCATGTCCGTTGCCGAAGACCACCGCGTCCGCGTAGCCGGCCGCGACGGCGGCCGCGGGAAGCACGGACGCGGCACTCAGACCGGGGCGGCGGGGCATCGCGGCCACGGCCGCATGCACCAAGGGCCCGCGGTGGGCGTAGGCCAGCGCGGTTGCAAGGTTGGCCGCGAACCAGGCGAGGCCGGACGCGCTCAGCAGCGCCCAGCGCGCCCGCCGCGGATGCCGCGCGAGTCCCCACGCGCCGCAGGCCAGCAACGTCCAGCCCGTGAGGAGATCGCACGCGGTCCGCCCCGCACCGGCGGCCGGCACGGCCTCGGTCGCCGCCCCTGCCGCCGCGGCCGTCACGGCGAGCAGGACGATCGACCGGCGCGACGCCACCGGAGGTCCTACGCGACGAGGGCGGAGAAGGCCGCTGCCGTCAGCTCGCTCTTGGGGAGGAAGCCCCGCGCGGGGCTGTCGCTCAGGCGCTGCCGGTAGGACGATGCGTCGCGGCTGGAGATCAGCACGACGGTCGGCCTGACCTCGCCGCGTGCCAGCTGCTCGGCGACGGCGAAGCCGTCGCGGTCCGGGAGCTGGACGTCGAGCAGGACGATGTTCGGGCGCAGCCGGGTGACCGCATCGACCGCGGCGGCTGCGGTGTCGGCTTCACCGACGACGTCGTAGCCCTGCGCGTCCAGCATGCGGCGCGCCATCGCACGGAACATCGCGTGGTCGTCGACGATGAGGACGGTGGCCGCCATCGAGCAAATCGTACGGCGCGCACCGCCGCCGTCCACGGGGTGCACCCTGATCGCATGCAAGGCGCCGCACACCGGTGCGATGATCGCACTGGCGGTGTCCACGGAGCATTCGATCTTGCGGTGGGTGGCGGTCGTGCTGGTTCCGGTCACGGCTGCCTACGGGGTGGCCGCGGCGGCGATCGCGACGCGGCACGGGGCGGTCCACCGGTCGGCGCTGACAACCACCGTGGAGCTCGCCGCCGGGTGGGCGCTCATCGCTGTCGGGCTGGCGACCTGGTGGCGGCATCCGCGCCGCCGCTTGGGACCAGTCGCCGTGCTTGCGGGGGTGGCGTGGTTGGCGCCGGATTTCGCGGGCTGGCAGGGCGGGCCCGGCGCGGTGCGCACGCTGGCGCTGGCCGCGACGGGGCTCGGGGCCGCTGCGGTCGCGCAGATCGCGATGGCGGGGCGCGGGCGGCCGCTCCTCGCCGGGATCTGGGCGCTGACCTTGGCCGTAGCGCTGGGCCGCATCCTCGCCTACGACCCGTTCGCCGATCCCCACTGCTTCACGTACTGCACGCACAGCCCGTTTGTGGTTGGCGGCGGCTCCCGGTCGATGGCCGTCGCGCTCGACCGGATCGACGCGGGCCTGGCGGTGCTGATCGCGCTGGTCACGGCCGGCGCTGCGGCCTCGCGGCGCTCGCGGTCGTTCGCACTGCCGGCGCTGCTGTTCGCCTGCGGCTGGGCGGTGCGCACCGTCGCGCTGGCGCTCGCGCCCGGCGACGACCCGCGCCGCCCGGTCCTGGTGGCGAGCTTCGCCGTG
>VAYD01000530.1 GCA_005883905.1 Actinomycetota bacterium | reverse complement strand
TCGCGCTCGGAGGCGATCTCCTCGAGGATGGGCCCGACCATGCGGCACGGACCGCACCACGGCGCCCAGAAGTCGACCAGCGTCGCGGTCTCGGACTCGAGGACCTCGGCCTGGAAGTTGTTGTCGGTGACCTCTGTCAGCTGCGCCATGTCTCGGACTCCTTCAGAAGTTGGACGGTCCACTATACAAAGTGAAGCGGCCTACTCACCGGAGAGCGCGCGCAAGACCCCCGGCGTGAAGTAGACCTCGACGAACGCCGATGCGATGAGCACCGGGATGGCGAGCATGACGGTCACGAACGTCGCGGCGAGCAGCTGGTGCCATTGCCCGCGACGGCTGGCGAGGATCCACGCGGCGAGCGGCAGGAAGAGCGCCACGAGCTCCGGTAGGGCGTGCGGGAGGAGGCCGAGGAGCAGCAGTCCGGGAGCGATCCCGCCCTGATGGTCGGCGAGCGTGCTCGTCGCCATCCCCAGCGCGTAGGACTGCGTCAGCAGCGAGAACGCCGTCGCGCAGCTGACGAACGCGATCGCCAGCGGGCCGGCCTTGTCGTGGACCCAGCGCCAGACGCCGCTGTAGCGCTCGGCCTCGAGCGGGAGCGAGCTGCCCGCCATGAACCCGGCGACGCACGCCATCGCGTGCAGCGCGAGCACGAGCCCGTTGCGAAAGAGGACGTGGCCGACCTGCTCGAAGCTCGGGGGCGTGTGGAGGCCGGGCAGCAGGAACAGCGTGGCGTCCGGCGTGGAGCAGATCGCGACGATCCAGACCGAGGCGAGCAGCAGCGTCGAGATCGCCAGCGAGCCCGCGAGCCACTGGCCCAGCACCGGCCAGGGGCGGTCGTTCCATTCGTCCAGCGTCTCGCGCGTGTGCGCGATGCCCCGGACGAGCACGAGATCCGACGCATGCACGCCCCGTGCATCGGCGCGCCGCCGCGGTCGCGCGCTCAGCGGCGCGCGTGCTGGCCGGATGTGCGACGGCGCCCGAAGCGCAGCTGCGGCACGAGCAGCGCCGCCTCGACCGCGATCCGCGGCGTCATCTTCGACGTCCCGAGCTGGCGGTCGCGGAAGACGATCGGGAGCTCGACGACCCGAAACCCCGCGTGCACGGCGCGGTTGGTGAGCTCGACCTGAAACGCGTAGCCGCGCGCGCGGATCGTCGGCAGGTCGATCCCTTCGAGGACCTCGCGGCGAAAGCACTTGAAGCCGCCCGTGAGGTCGCGGACCTGCAAGCCCAGCACGATCCGCGAGTACCACGAGCCGCCGCGGCTGATGAAGCGCCGCACGGGTCCCCAATCGACGACGGCGCCACCGGCGACGTAGCGCGAGCCGAGCACGAGGTCGGCGTCCTCGGCGGCGGCGAGCAGGCGCGCGAGGTCGTTCGGATCGTGCGAGAAGTCCGAGTCCATCTCTATGACGTGCGTCGCGCCGGCGGCCAACGCGTGCGCGAAGCCCGCCAGATACGCCGGTCCGAGGCCCTCGCGCTCCGTGCGGTGCAGCACCGTGACAGCGGCGAGCTCCTCGGCCAGCAGATCGGCGAGCGCGCCGGTCCCGTCGGGTGAGCTGTCGTCGACGACGAGGATGCGGTGGCCCTCCGGGGACGCGCCGGCGAGCACCGCGTCGGCGGCGCGGACGATCGCCTCGATGTTCTCCGCCTCGTTGAACGTCGGCAGGATGAGCCAGGGGACGGCCATGAGGAGCCGGATGCCAGATCCGCCCAACGCCACCATCGCCGCGCTGTTCGACGAGCTCGCCGACCTGTACGAGCTCGACGGGGCGATCGTCCATCGCGTCGTCGCGTACCGCACGGCGGCCAAGGCGGTGCGCGAATCGCCGGTGAGCATCGCGGCGCTCACGCGAGAGGGCCGCGTCACCGAGGTGCCGGGGATCGGCAAGACGCTGGAGGAGAAGATCCAGGCGCTGCTCGACACCGGCACGATCCCGGCCGTCGAGAAGCTGCGGGCGAAGTTCCCGACGGGTCTCGTTGACATGACGCGCCTGCCGGGCCTCGGGCCCAAGCGCGCGCGCCGCCTCTACGACGAGCTCGGAATCGATTCGCTGGCCGCGCTGCGCGAAGCCGCCGAGCAGGAGCGGCTGCGCGGCGTGCGCGGCTTCGGGCAGAAGTTCGAGGAGGCCGTGCTCGCGGCCTTCGCAGCCGGCGTCGACGAGCGCCCGGCGCCGCGCGTGCTGCTGCACAAGGCGCTGCAGATCGGCGACGGGATCGTCGAGGCGCTGCGCGCCGAGCCGGCCTCGGACCGTGTCGAGCTGGCCGGCGGCGCGCGCCGGATGGCCGACAGCGTCAAGGACCTCGACATCATCGCCACCGCCGAGGACCCGAGGGCGCTGCTGGCGGCGTTCGCGAAGCTCGACGTGATCGAGTCCCCACACGGGCATGGCGGTCGACCTGCGCGTGGTCGAGCCCGACCAGTTCGGCAACCTCTGGCAGCACTTCACCGGCTCCAAGGAGCACAACATGCAGCTGCGCGAGCGCGCCGTGCGCAAGGGCCTGCACGTCAGCGAGTACGGGCTCCTCGACGACGCCAGCGGCACGACCCATCGCTGCGCCACCGAGGAGCAGGTCTACGAGCTGCTCGGCCTGCCGTGGATCCCGCCGGAGATGCGCGAGGGCCGCGGCGAGCTCGACCTCGAGACGATCCCGGAGCTGATCACGCAGGACGACCTCAAGGGCGACCTGCACTGCCACACGACGCTGTCGGACGGGCGCA